>JBKPKC010000163.1:0-2184 GCA_046765595.1 Nitrospirota bacterium | reverse complement strand
AATCCAGGGAGGAGCCATCGTGAGAATAGAACGGCGATTCACACGTTCCGGACAGAGTCCCTATGAAGGGTTGAAGTTCGTGCAACGCTCATCGGAGATACGCAATCCTGATGGATCGACCGTCTTCAAATTGGACGAAATCGATATCCCTGAATCCTGGTCCCAGCTGGCCATCGACATCCTGGCCCAAAAGTACTTTCGAAAGGCCGGTGTTCCCCAGCGTGATGAGGCCGGCAATCCGCTGACCGGACCGGACGGCAAACCCGTCCTCGGAGGAGAGCGCGATGCCAGGCAGGTGTTCGAACGCCTGGCCGGCTGCTGGACCCATTGGGGCAAAGCCTACGGTTATTTCAAGACGATCGAGGACAGCGCCGCTTTTCACGACGAGCTGTGCTACATGCTGGCCCATCAAATGGCCGCGCCCAATTCCCCCCAGTGGTTCAACACCGGACTGCATTATGCCTACGGATTGTCGGGTCCTGCGCAAGGACATTTCTACGTCGATCCGAAAACCCGCGAGGTGGTGAAAGCCACGAACGCCTTCGAGCATCCGCAACCGCATGCCTGCTTTATTCAGTCCATTGAAGACGATCTTGTCAACGAGAACGGCATCATGGACCTCTGGGTGCGGGAAGCGCGCCTCTTCAAGTATGGATCGGGGACCGGAACCAATTTCTCAAAGCTCCGCGGTGACGGGGAAGCGCTGTCCGGCGGCGGACGGTCGTCCGGGCTCATGTCGTTTCTGCGTATCGGTGACCGTGCGGCCGGCGCCATCAAGTCGGGAGGCACGACACGACGGGCCGCCAAGATGGTCTGTCTCGACTTGGATCATCCGGACATCGAGGAATTCATCGATTGGAAGGTGATCGAGGAGCAAAAAGTCGCCGCCATGGTGACGGGCTCGAAGATTTGCGCCCAGCGCCTGAATGCCGTGCTCAAAGCCTGTCATATTGTCGATGCGCAAGGAACGCCCCATGTGTCGATCGATCCCAAACAGAATTCGATCTTGAAGGAAGCGCTCACGGCGGCTCGCCGGGACGCGATCCCTGAGGCCTACATTCAGCGGATGTTTTCCTACGCGCAGCAAGGCTTCACCCATTTCGTCTTTCACGAGTACGACACGAATTGGGACGGCAAAGCCTACCAAACCGTTTCGGGACAGAACTCGAATAACAGCGTGCGCATTCCCAACGAGTTTTTCGCGGCGCTCGAGACTGATGGCGATTGGCAGCTCAAGCGTCGGATCGACGGAAAGGTGTCCAAGACGGTCAAGGCGGGCGACCTCTGGGACCGCATTGCCTGGGCTGCGTGGATTTGCGCAGACCCCGGCACTCAATACGACACCACGATCAACGAATGGCACACGTGTCCCGAGGACGGCCGCATCAATGCCTCGAATCCCTGCTCGGAATACATGTTCCTCGACGACACTGCCTGCAACCTGGCGTCGCTGAATCTCGCCCAATTTTTCACGCCGGAAGGCCAGTTCGAACTCGAGCACTTCCGGCATGCCGTCAGGATTTGGACGGTCGTGCTCGAGATCAGCGTGCTCATGGCGTCATTTCCCAGCCGTTCGATTGCGGAAAAGAGCTATCAGTTCCGTACGCTCGGTCTTGGATACGCCAATCTCGGCACCGTTCTGATGCGGCAGGGCATCCCTTACGATTCCGAGAAGGCCCTGGCGATTTGCGGGGCACTCACCGCCATCATGACCGGCGAAGCCTACAGTGCCTCGGCGGAGATGGCGGCCGAACTCTGGCCCTTCCCGGGCTATGCGAAAAACCGGGACGCGATGCTGCGCGTGATGCGCAATCACCGGCGTGCGGCCTACAATGCGGCGAAAGAGGAATATGAAGGGCTCACCATTACACCGGCCGGCATCCATGCCGAACACTGTCCGCCGGACCTGCTGATTGCGGCGAGGCGCGCCTGGGACCGGGCCTTGGAACTGGGCACGGCCTACGGATACCGCAACGCTCAAGTGACCGTGATCGCGCCGACTGGTACGATTGGGCTCGTGATGGACTGTGATACAACCGGGATCGAGCCGGACTTCGCCTTGGTCAAATTCAAGAAACTGGCCGGCGGAGGCTACTTCAAGATCATCAACCAGAGCCTGCCACCCGCGCTCGAAACCTTGGGATATACGCCGCCGCAGGTGCAGGAAATCGTCAACTATTGCGT
>JBKPKC010000162.1:0-13942 GCA_046765595.1 Nitrospirota bacterium | reverse complement strand
GGCGAAGGGTGTCTCGATCAACGTAGACAGCCCCTTCGTCGGTAGCGAAAAGCGACATCCACTCCGCATGTGCGGGTCCACTGGCTAACAACAGAAACATCACCATGAAGAGTCGTGTCATGTAAAACGTCACGTCCTGTTCCGTCTCACTCCTTGCAGGCCAGCGCTGTCATCAAGGAGAGACCTTCCGTGATGTCGTCTGCTTGGATGTCTCCATCCCGTCATGCTCGGCGGCGGTCGATTCTCCTTGCGACAACAAATCCTCGGCCTGATTTTCATTGCATGTAAGGTCTTCGCAATGAGGCGGAGGCGTGCTTGCAGTTTTCTGAACCCGTCCGGTTACCACCATGGGACTCCTTCTTCAATCTTCGATCAGAACGAAAATCGTCCAGCGTCTTCTTTGTGTGCTCATGCCCAAGTACGATGCACCTCGCTCACTTGCTCCTGCCCATCAACGGAGCTGATTTCCCAACGGACATCGTCGGGGATCGCGACGACTTTCAATTCCGCACAAAATCCATTGGCATCCACACCGAGTTCCTCCACCACTTGAGCCAACATCTGGTCGTCCCTCGGGATCAGTTTCCCGCACTGATTGAATTTCGGTTCTTGGGGCGTTGATGCAGCAGGCCAGTAGGCGCCAAGGTCGATCTCTTGCAGTGCTTCCCGTTGCCCAAGTTCTCGTAAACGCAGGAACGCTTTATGGCTGATGCAGAATTGTTCATAGCTCTTATTGATGACAATCTTTCGCATGACGTTCCCTCTCTGTTGGCTCAATCTACGAAGATGTGGATGGCTTGCCTGCCTGGATCGTGGGTTACACGGCTGGCTTGGGATCTGGATATCCAACATAGTTTCCGCTCCAGTGAGCATAGCGTCGCCTCGCCCAAGTGCTCACTTCTTCCTTGTGCAATTCCCCATAACGCTTCTGCAGAATGGTGGCGAATGTCGCGAGGTTGCCTTGAATCTCGAGAAGATCCTGATCCGTGATCTTCTCCCACTTCTCACGCAAAGGTGCCTTGAGTTGCTCCCAGAATTGTCCAAACTGTTCCTGATTCATGAGAAACCTCCTTGTTATGCAATGGCAGACCACACCTCTTGCCCCACAGTGCTGGAAACGCACACTCTTGGCGTAAAAGCGGCGGAGACCCGGGGAATCAAACGCGCAGGGTGGTTGGGGAAGCGCGCAGGATAGGACAGTCAGCGTGGCTCAATACGTCAGGGTGCACCCTACACGGCTAAGGAATTGGAGTCAATGATACTTAAGCAGCAGACCTCCCCCTCCGGGCATCTGCCAGCCCTGTTTTCATCTGACCACAGCGTGCTTAATAGTGAAAATTCCCACGCCTCTCGTAATGGTCACCTGCCCCGCGCGGCTTAAGCGTGAGACTTCGAGGAACAGCTCATTCCAGGTGAATTCTGGATAGCGAGCCACCAAGGCCTCGAATTCGCATTCGGGTGAGCACCTGAGCAATTCAAGGACCCGTTCGGTGATGTACTTCTGGAGTGCCATCGAGGTTTCTCCTTATCACCACATCGCCACGTTTCTCTCGGACATGTGCAGAATGATACAGCACAGGTCAGCGGTCGTAAGAGGGCGCAGACGAATGTGGAATCTTGAGGTAAGGGTACTGATCCCGCGAATACTAATTAGCGTTTGCCGCACCAAAGGGGTGTCGTCCGTTGTTCACGAGTCTGTATACCTGACGCGCGTGCGCGAACGAATAAATATCGTTAAGACGTCCATGGCATAATGAGCAATAACTACCCGTTGTTCTCTTGAGAGTGAGAAATTATTGTGCACCGCAGCAACCGCCAACAGGTCCTCACAAGATTGGAGATAATCCTGGACTCTTTAGGGTAATCAGAAAACGGATTGTCCGCCATCGCGACCGCCTTTACCACAATGACGGCGGTCGGGCCTTCCAGGAGGCCGTCGGCAGTTGTGCGGGAGTGAAACGAAAGAAGAGATACCAGGATGAACTAAGGAGAGACCGCTGTCAACAGACCCTGAGGACAGGTCCGCCGAGTCTAGCCCGCTGATGAATGTAACAGCGGATGCTTGGGGCCATGCCCGCCGTATGCCAAGTGCCGCAACAACCGAGCTAGGGGTAGCCTGATCGGCCTGCCGGTGCATCCCTCCTCGGTTTCGAGTGGGCTCTCGTCAGTGAGCGGCCTCACGAATTATCCTATTCTTTCTGAGATATCGGAACCAATGCGAGATTCCTCCGCGCGAAGCGGGACAGCCGGAGAGCGGAAGGCAGGGGGTCAGCCACCGACGAAGACGGGACAGAATCCTACTTTGCTTAAGATGCGCGCGATAGTGTCACGGTGATCACCTTGAATCTCGATCCGTCCTTCCTTCACCATGCCTCCGGCACCGCAAGCCTTTTGTATTTCTTTCGCCAGCCGCTCTTTCTCGGGCTGACTAATCCCGACAAATCCTGTGACAAGTGTCACCGTCTTCCCACGCCGGTGCGCGGTCGAACGAATAATATCCACCCGTCCACGATTTCTCTTTGGTGCGGCTGGTGTCTTATCGGCTGGATCGCTCGCAGCTGGTTGGGGTCGCGTCGCCGGCAGTGTCACATCCTTCAGCGCAGCGAACGGACTCTTCCATGCGAACGGCTCATCGGGAGCGGGAATGTGTTTCTTCTCTTTCATGGGGTGTGTTCTCAGGATTGGAGGCTAGTTTTCAATGGCGGCATTCGCTTTTTGTAGAGCAATTAGGTCATGATTAGTCGGCTTCCTGGCTTGCGCGCGCAATAGGGACGCACGCGCGGTCCTCCTTCCGCGTCGTCTAATGAAAGGATCTGAATGAGCGACACAATGCTGAACATCAGTTTGTTTGATCTGACAGCGATCAAGCTCACTTGCCCGCAGTGCCATGCGTCCGCGGAATTTCCTGTAGCGCGCCTTCAAGGCGATCCGCCCGAGCGGTGCTTTCACTGCCGCGCAGAGTGGTTTGTTGCCAAGAATCCCCGGACCACGGCACTTGAACACCTGTTCCGCGCGCTTGGCGAACTCCGTGACAATTCAGAGTTCGGGTGTAGGGTGCAGTTGGTGATGAAGGAGGATCCCCGCTCTCCGCACACCCGCGTGCCAAGCTAACTGCGGCTCCCGCCTGGATTGGCCTGGTCCGCCGAATGTGAGTAAAGACCCGAGCCGCGACGCGCCGTCCTATCTGTGAGAAAGAATATTGACGAGCTTGCCAAATGGATCTCGAACAAAAAAACGGCGAACTCCCCAAGGCTCGTCAGTTATGTTGTATTCGATTGTGAACTTTCCCGCTTTCATTCGCGTATACGCTTCGTCGACATTATTGACTTCGATAGAAATGTCAGGAACGGGTATTCCTGATCCTCCCTCTGTCATAACGCTCATCTGAACAATGGATTTCGTATCGGACCCATATGTAACAATCCATCCGAGATTCATTAGTTCTTCCAAGCCTAAGACTGTTTCGTAGAAGCGTTTTCCATCGCCAAGGTTTTTGGCTTTGACATTGGCCACGATTCGTTTGACCTTCATGAGTTTCCTTTAGGGGGCCGAAGAGCGCCACATTCTACGTCGTCACGTGGGCAGGGTCTATCGCGGTGTAGGGCGATGAGCGGTAAGGTGGCGAGAGGGATGGGGAGGCGGGAAATGAGCCGGCCCCACCCCGTCCCGAAATGGCCCCTTAATGGAGGTAGAATATCCCCTTTTCTTTTCATCATGTGTGAGGTTGTAAAGCACCACCCCCTATGTTACGGTTGGTCAGTCGTCGTACGGGCCTCGCGACGAAGCTGGTTCAATGAGGAAGGTCCGCAACATCGACGTTGCCTTGTCCGAGAATCTTGTTGGAAGTCAGACCTAAGTCGCCGCATTGCTCGCGTCTTCGGCCCGCTCCTTCCCCCGTTGCTCGAGTTCAAGACAATGTCATATTTATAAGGAGGAACCCCACATGGGTTCGAAGCTTTACGTCGGTGGGTTGCCCTATTCGGCGACCGAGCAGCAATTGAGCGATTTGTTTGGCGCGCATGGCACGGTGGCTTCTGCGAAAATTATCGCAGATAAGTTCACGGGTCAGTCCCGTGGCTTTGGCTTCGTGGAGATGTCTTCCGATGCTGAAGCGAAGGCCGCGATCACGGCGCTCAATGGCTCGGACATGGGTGGCCGCTCGTTAACGGTCAATGAAGCGAAACCGATGGAGCAGCGTTCCGGCGGCGGCGGATTCGGCGGCGGCGGTGGCCGTGGCGCTGGCGGAAAGCGCGATCGCTGGTAAGCGGCTCATCTGATCGAACAGGTGAAAGGGTGCCATGAACGCATGGCACCCTTTTTTTGTGCACGGAGCCCATCCCGCGATGAGCCACGCGTTGGGCGGGCGTCTATCGCGGTGTGAGGTGCGATGAGCGGTGAGGGGAAGGCGAGGAAAGAACCGGCCCGCCGGTTCCGAAAGCAATTCGCCTTTCACGCATTCTCGCTCCAATTCACCTTTCTGTGGCTAATCTTCATCCCAAATCAAAGTATCGCCAGCGATGCGACTCTCTTGAGCATCGGCCCACGCTATGGATTCAGCAGGACTGAGCCTGTTTTGGGAAAGCGACAGACAGAAACCTTTGAACTTGTCGACATAGCTGCCACTTTCAGGCTTCCTTGGGCATCGCCGCTCGGTGAAAGTCCGTGGAGTGTCGAGACGAGACTGATCATGAGCGCCGGGGCTCTGCTCGCTGCAGGGGACACCGGGCTGATCGCGACGGTTGTACCTAATGTGGCCTTAACCGGCTGGAACGGTTTTGTATCGATTGATGCTGGGGTAGGCTTAGCGTATTTGAGTCGTCATACATACGGCGCTCAGGATTTCGGAGGGCCGGTCCAATTTGTATTGACCGCTGCGCTCCAAATGCATCCCATCTCACATGTATTTGGGGGGGTTCGCTTTCAACACTACTCCGACGCAGGTATCTATGGTTCTCATTCTCTCGGTATCGACTTGTATCTGATCGAGGTCGGCTACAGGTTTTGAGTGACTGACCCCGTTCAATCTGACGATAAGAGGCCAGCACGAAGATCCCAGACTGACGGTCTATCGTCTTCGTACAACTGAACGCAGCAACGACATTTCGTTGGGTATTGAAGTGGCCAAAGGCCTCGGCTAGCATGGCGGCCATTCCAGCCGTTGAGTGGTCCCTCACCCGGAGACCGCGAATGCCAGCCCGTGTGTTCCTCCTACTCTGCATGGCGTTGGTGGCGGCCAGTTGCGGCGGCGGGGACAAACACCTGCCTTCCTCGAATCCTCCCGAATACGATCCGGACAGAGTGTATTCAACGCCCGTTGCCCCACTCAGCCCGCCAGCCACGGTTGCCAGACCGACCGAACGGGAATTGCTCAAGTCCAAGCTCGATTCGCTTGAAGCCAGCCACAAGGTAAAGAGCGAGGGAAAGAAGGTGCCGCTCAACCCAGACGTGCTTCAATTATTCCAGGGAGTGACCAACCCTTGTGAAGCTCTGTCCAGAGTGGTGCAAGGCTTGGGTACCACACGGCTGTTCGTGGGCAATGAGGGCGCGGCGCTGAAGAAGGCCCTCGCCCCAGATGCCGAAGGCATTGCGCGTCGAATGGATGAGCAAGTGGTGGAGGGTTTCAAACATTCGCTCGGGCCGGGCGCGGAGAATTGTCCGATCTCGGTGCGGCCACAGAAGAAGAGTGGCCTCTCCCAGCCAGCTCGCCTCGTGGCTCACACGAGCTCCACGCGACCGGTCCTCTTGGCGCAGGCCACGATCCCTGACACACCTCCGGATGACTATGATGTGCGAAAGAACTCGAGCAGAGAAAATCCTCCTCCCGACTGGGTGGGCTGGAAGACCACCGATACCATGACGCGCATTGGCAAGGAGGAACAGCCCGCGAAGGGCATTCGAGAAGATTATGAGATGATCATTGCCCCCAAGGCGAAGCGGTGCCCGAATCCAGCAGGGATTGTCGATGGGGTATTTGAGTGGTCCTTCATGATGTTTCGGGGGACGCCGGGACCGCAGTCGGTGCTCTATCGCCGAAAAGTCCGGGCCACGCTCAAGGGGGAGGTCGGCGATGATGCTCAGTTGAAAAAGGTGGTGAAATTTGATGCCACACTCGCGCTTCAACATATCGGCACGGAACTCTCGCACTATTCCGAGTCATTCGGCATCCAGGGTGAATTCAGCATCGATCAGCGCAGGATGGGGATTCCCCAGGATTTAAAGATCATCACGGCCTCCGGCTTCTCGGAAGGAGAGGCTCAGATCAAAGATGCGGAACTCCTCGGAACGCTCACGGCTTTGATGGCCTATTTCTCGGGTCAAGAGTATTTTAATGCCCAAACCGAATGGAACAGGCCCAACACCTGCGTCGAGATCGCCTTCACGCCGGCCACCAAAACAAAAAAGTTTGTTCCAAGCGAATCGACTCCGGTGAAGACGGAACTGCGGACCAAAAAGGAAAAGGCGACCGTTCCCGCAAAGTTCAAAGAGGCGAAGGAGCGGCCAAGGGAGGGCAACGGTCGTGTGTCGCCACGGGAGAAAGAGTCGCAGCCCAGCACCCCGGCGACGTTTACCTACCAGGCGCCGGCCACACGCGTGAAGCACAGCGGCTTCTGGGTCGTGGCGGCCTCCCGCGCCGGGGTCGCGGAAGCCAAGGACGGGGAATGGGAGTTAGCTCCCTCTTCTTACGTTCTTGAATTCAAGTCGCACATCGTTCAGGAGCCGTTGAATCTTGTGAATCCGCAATTCGGCATGTTTATGAGTTCAAACGGGTTCGATGCCCATGTCCAGGCGACAGTACCGCTCCAGCGCCGGGACGATGGCCAATGGGTTGGGGAAGGCTCGATGCAGTACGAGACTCATACAAAGTCTCAGCCGGCTCAGTGCGAAATCCGCATTCAAGGCACCGGCACGACAACCTTTCATGTGAACGGAGGCTCGATTAGCATGGACCCTGAGCCATTTGCCGTGAACTTGATCATTCTGCCAGGGCAATCAGGGGAAGTGGCAGAGACCCGCTGTACGAGCGGCAATACGCCGGAAAAATTAAAGGAGTTGTTTGCAACACAGGGTGTCCAAGGCGGTGACGCGCATACCGTGACAAAAGGTGGGGGATGGAGCGGAGCCTTCAACTTCACCCGCTTCAGGACATTCAATTGGGATAAGAACGGCTACGAGGTCGGAGGCTGGACCCAGGTGCTCGATTCCGATGTCGTGGCAAAAAAGACGATGACAATCAACTGCAGCATCGGACTGAGCGCATGCCAGGAAGAGACGACGCTGATCTTGAAAATGGCGGATGAGCCTGGTCCGGAGGCATCTCCGCTGAAATAAATCTCCGCTGTGTTGCGGGGACATCTTTCCGCAAAAGTAGATTGTCCCCCTTGTATTCACGCTGCATTTCTCTTCGTGTTGTCAGTGGCCGCCTTACTTCCAACGCGGTATGGAGGCGAGGTGCATAGACTCGTAGTATTGATGCCTTGCTCTGACAGTCATGATGGGAGATTGTCAGATGTTGCGTACCATGAAGTGCCAGGATGTCGTTGCGGCACTCTGTGGACTGTGGAAGCAGAACACCGTAGCTCTAGAACATCGCCGGTTTACATCCAGCCCCTCGCAGACTGATCCCCCTGTTGCCTCCTTTCTGATCCCCATTGCCCACCGAAAGGAGGCGTCACATGAGGAGCGCCACTCTCACAACCATTTCTCAACTCGGCCGCAGATTCCTCCTCTTACTCCCGGTAGGAATGTTCCTCGGATGTGGCAGTGGTGACGATGGCGGCGGCACGCCGACGAATCCACCAGCCGCCTCTGGAAACCAGTTCGCCTATGTCGTGAATTATTTTGGCGACAACGTGCAGGCGTTCACCTCGGACGGCAACGGCAATCTGACGATGGTTGGGAACCCCATGACAGTCGGCTCACATCCACACAACGTCAACGTCGATCGAGCCGGTCGATTTGTGTACATTTCGAACCACGACTCGAATTTCGTGTCGGGTTACAAGATCAACAGTGCGGATGGAAGTCTGATACCGATCGATTCGGCGGCTGGGAGCCCGGTCACGGACTCAACCGATCCGACCAACGACAATCCGCATTGGTCGGCGTTTGATCAAACGGGCCAATTTCTCTATGTGATCGCCGGCGTCCCGCCGGCAATGAGTACGCTGAAGAGCTATTCGATCAACGGGACCACGGGGGTGCTGACACAGATTGGGACAACCGGTCCCCTCGCCCGATGTGCGCACGGGCATAACGTCATCGTGACGCCCAACAACAACTTCGTCTACGTGGCTTGCGAAGATAGCGCCGTGATCTACTCCTTTATGCGGGACACAACTACAGGCCAGGTGACGAATTTGGGTGCCACACTGGTGACCGGACAAAATGGAATACCACCAACAGCCCCCTCAGCGGTTGCCGATCCGACGTCCAGCTTCCTGTTCGTGGGCGCCACGAACAGCGTCACGGTGTTCAACATCAATGCTACCAATGGCACCATAGCTCCGATTCAAGGGCAGAGTAATTTCGTGGCTGGGAACAGACCGCATAACGTGACCCTTGACGCGAACGGACACCTCTACACCGCCAACCTCAACGACAGCACCGTCAGCGCCTACAGCATCAACGCGGGAGTCTTGACGCAGTTGGCAGGGTCTCCATTTGCGACAGGGGGAACGCCAAATCAGGTCGTCGTTCATCCGAACGGACTGGTTCTGTTCACCGCTGATCAGACCACCAACACGGTGACGCGCTTCATGGTCAACGGCAATGGAACACTTACTCCTAATGGAAACGCGGCGACGTTTCCGGTCGGGAGCGGGACAAACGGAATGGGTGTGACGAATAAGTGAGGAAATGTTTTTTGGACCGCTCACCCTCTGCTCGGAGAGACGAAGCGGAGCTGAGACTGGTTGCGGCTGGGCGGGGTCTCTCGCCGTCTGAGGGGCGGGCGGCGAGCGATCCGACCCGCCCGCCCCGCGAGATATATGCTAGAACCTCGATGCCGTCAACGTCACGTCCGTGCTTGCCCACGCTCGGCGGTAGCGCGCTTCCGCTGCAGCCGCTTCGGTGGTCTTCCCCTGTGCCCGGAGCGCTTGTGTGAGCCCAAAGAGGGACCAGCCGTTTTCAGGGAACCGCTTGAGATCCTCGCGATACACCTTCTCAGCCTCGGCATGTTGTCCCGCCTTCAAGAGCGCCGCGCCGAGAGAGTGTCGAATCGGGTAGTACCACTTAGGCGGTTCGAAGTAGAGTCCTGCATCTTCCAGCTTGGCTGCCTCCCGGAAGTGGCTCGTGCCCGCGTCGAGGTCGCCTCGCCGAGTGGCGATCTCGCCGGACAGCGCATGCACGGCGATTGAGAGTGCCGTCTTGCCATCGGCACTTTCGGGCGTTGCAGCATTGATCGCCTTCTCCGTGTCGAGCGCGGTTTGTGCTTCCGCCCACTGTCCCTTAGCCGCGTACGCCACGCCGCGCGCGTACTGTGCCATGGCATATGAAAAGCGGATGTCATCCGGCGGAAGCGGTTCAGCAAGCACCTCGTCCCACCTCCCGAACGTTGTGAGCGTGAGCGCGTGGTAGGGCAGCATCTCCTGGAGCAACCCGACCTGGCGCGCGGCGTCGACATTCACCTTGGAGGTGAGTGTATTGGACGCCTCGATCGCCTGCGCACTACGGCCGGCCATCGTGGAGGCGAAGGCAAGGAAGTGGATGTTGTGCGGGTAGTACGCAAGTGGATAGACGCCCACCGGGTGCTGCCCTTCGATAAATACCTCGTCGCTGTGGATGGCATGTTGGTTGGCCTGCACGGCGTCGTTCCATCGTCCGACGCGGATGTAGATGTGAGCGGGCATGTGGACCATGTGTCCTTCGCCAGGCATGAGACCGGCGAGCCGCTCGGCGCACGGCACCGCGGCTTCCGGGTTCACCGCTTCGACCGCGTGAATGTAATAATGGCATGCCCCGGGGTGGTTCGGGTTGCGCGAGAGAACGCGCGTGAGCTGGCGGACGATTTCATTGGTGCCGGGGTAGGGGGTGCCGTCGGGCTGCCAGTAGTTCCACGGGCGGAGATCCATCAGCGATTCGGCGTACAAGGTCGCGGCATCGAGGTCGTCGGCATACGTACTGGCGACCTGTGCCATCGCGCGTGAGTAGGACGTGTCCAACCGGGCACGATCGGTCGGCGGATTCGCCTCGTAGCGCTGCGCGAGCGCCTCGATGTACGCGCGCTCAGAAGCTGTGGCATGGGACTTCAGCGCCAGCGCCTTCTGCACCGCCGTGTACGCGGCAATTCCGCTCGCTGAGTCCATGGGAGCGTTGACGTGCGGGCCATAGGCGAGTGCAATTCCCCAGTAGCACATGGCACAGGTGGCATCGAGTTCTGCGGCTTGCTTGAAGGACCGGATCGCTTCCGCGTGATTGAAGCCGTAGACCAATCTCAGGCCTTGGTCGAAGTACTGCTGTGTGGCTGGGACTTTGGTGGAGATGGATTTGTGGTGGGAGCCGAGGTCTGTGTACAGGGGCATTGAGCCCGAAGAGCTCTTCTCCGGCACCGGCGCTGTCGGTTCTGTTCCGAAGCCGGCGGCGGCACTGATGAGGAGCATAGCCGCGGCGATTCCAATCTTATGGACGGTCTTCATGGCGGACCTCCTTTGAATATGTGATGCCCTCTCGCTGCAATGCGCAACCACGGCACGTACTATAAAGGAGTGTGCGTGCGGATATCTTATCCGGGAGACCGATTCTCTTAACAGAGGCATGTGTAGGGCTACGTTTCCTTGCTTCGGCGTCCGGTTTTATGTGCCGAAGCGCCGCTTGGGAGGAGAAGCCGACTGAATTCATGGGATCAAAGGGATCGGTTCAGGGGGATTATCGCGGTGTGAGGGGCGGTGAGCGGCCAGGTGTGGGGCGGCGAACCGGCCCGGCCACCCGCCGCACAATTCAGAATGTCCTCTTTAATGTTCCTTCCTTGAGTTGCAGCGGTGCTGCGTACGCGACAATGGCTGTGTCGTTGGGCAACGACGATTCGAGTTCTTGAAGAGCCAGTAAAGCCTCCACCTTTAAGAACGCGGGTTGAAGGTAGCGGCACAACTGCGCGCGACGCGGGATGCGAGCATCCTTCCAGGTCTGATAGAGAATGGAATGACAGCGATGAATGCTGTCGAAACGTCCCAGCAGTGCGGACAGTGGATCTTGTGGTGTCAGCACGGAGGAATAGTCCAGATGCGTGCACTTTGAAAGCACGCGAAGAAACGGATAACCTTCGAATAGGTCGTTCATGCGGGGAGTGCCTTAAAAAATCATTCTAAGGTTTCACATAGTCCAGGTCTATCGCGGTGAAGGAACGAGCCGGCTCGCTCCCAGCCCGAAGGCCAGCCTTGACATGATGGCTGAGCATCACTTGGTGATAAGACTGTCTTTTTTAGGATCAGACTTCCATCGGGTGAGCAGCCATTCTTGAGAATTCATTACCGGACTGCCATCGCGCGGGTGAAGACGTTCGTAACTGCCGTCTTGCAGCAATTGCCTGGCCTGAACGTTGTCCTTGAGCCCAACGGCGAGGATTTCATTCATGATGATGTCGCGCCATTGCGGATGAAGAACGGGAAAGAGAATTTCGACCCTGCGATCCAGATTGCGCGGCATGAGGTCTGCGCTTCCTAAGAGGACTTCGTGTTGTCCCGCGTTGTGAAAATAGTAGATCCTCGCATGTTCAAGGAAGCGGCCGACCACCGAGCGCACCGTAATGGTGTCGCTCACCCCGGGAACGCCTGGTCGTAAGCAACAGATGCCTCGCACCTGTAAGTCGACTTTGACACCGGCTTGTGACGCACGATAGAGCGCTTGGATGCACGCCTTGTCGACCAGCGAATTCATCTTGAACGAGAGGTACCCGCCGCCATGTTCGCGGTGATGGTGGATCTCGCGATGGATTCGCTCGATCATTTCTCGTCTCAAGGCCGTGGGAGCGACGAGCAGCCTCTCATAGGATTTCTTGCGCGAATACCCTGTGAGGGCATTGAAGAGGTCGGACACATCCCCGCCGATAACGGGATCACAGGTCAAATAACTCAAATCGGTGTAGATGCGGCTCGACACGACGTTATAGTTCCCCGTGCCGAGATGGACGTAGCGCCGGAGCCCGTCGGCATCTCGTCTGACCACCAGACAGAGTTTGGTATGGGTCTTCAGCCCTCGCACTCCGTAGATGACGTGCACGCCTTCATCTTCAAGCTTCCGAGCCCACTCGATATTGTTTTCCTCATCAAAGCGCGCTTTGAGCTCAACAAGGACGGCCACCTGCTTCCCGTTCACCCGGGCTTCCATCAGCGCGTCGACAATGGGCGAGCGCGGATTGACGCGGTAGAGCGTCTGTTTGATCGCAAGGACACTGGGATCACTGGCCGCTTCACGGACAAAGTCCACAACCGGCATGAAACTGTCATAGGGATGATAGAGCAGCACGTCTTGTTGTCGCACGGCGTTCAGAATGCCGCCTGGTTTACTTAACAATGCAGGAACGGAAGGCAGAAAGGGCGCATCTTTTAGATCGGGACGCTCCAGCGAGGTCAGCTCCATGAGTGCAGCCATGCCGATAGGATCGTCTCCTGTATACACCAGATAGGATGGCAGCTGGAGCTTCTTTGTCAGAATCTCTGCAATGTGGGTTGGAGCCGTCATGTCGAGCTCGAGTCGCACGGGGGAGCTGAAGTCTTGCAATTCGAGCTGCTCCTCAACCGCGGTGATCAGGTCCGGAGCTTCGTCTTCCTTGATCGTCACCTCAACGTCTCGTGTGACGCGAAACGGATAGGAAGCGATGATTTCGAGGCCAGGAAAAAGAAGATCGAGATTGTCGGCCACCATGTCTTCGAGCCAGACAAACCGCTGGATTTTGCGGCTTCCCTCCAGCTCTGTTTTCTTTGGGATTCCCTCCTCCTGAGCGGGAATTGATACGAGACGCCGAAGTCCGTCTGGTAACTTGACGCGAGCGAAGCATTCGCCCCGTTCCGGGTCTTTGACGACCACCGCGAGATTGAAACTGAGGTTTGAGATATGCGGAAAGGGATGGGTGGGGTCGATAGCGAGTGGTGTGAGCGTTGGAAAGATTTCCCGTACGAAGTATTGGCGCAGGATCTCCCGCTCCTGCTGGTCCAGTTCATTGATATGGAGGACATGAACGCCCGCCTCACGTAGCTTGGGTAGGAGATCGTGCTTCCAACAGGCCTCATGCCGCTCGAGATGCACTGTGAGCTCACGGCATATCGCCAACATTTGTTCTGACGGCGTCATGGCGTCGGGGGGAGTCTCTCCCGCTCCTCCCGCGATTTGACGGCGGAGACCGGAGACTCTGACCATGAAAAATTCGTCGAGATTTGTCGCGAAGATCGCCAGGAACTTGACCCGCTCGAGAAGCGGATGTCTGGTGCTCTCGGCTTCCTCCAACACACGCAAGTTGAACTGAAGCCAGCTGAGTTCCCGGTTCAAGAATAAGGCTGGACTCTCGAGGTCAGCGGATGCCTCGGAAGGCTGAGGTTTGTCTGGAGAGGAATTCTTCACGGCTATCGTTATCGTACCCATACCAGTTGAACAAAAAGCAACTAGGAGCTTCTCCTACGATGACACGAGTGAGGTCGATACAACCGATCTTCCAAAGGCGAACGTTTTCTATCCCTTAAAACGCCTTGTGCTGGTTGGTCACATAGACGGGGTCTCTCGCGGTGTGAGATGCGATGAGCGGTGAGGGATGGGGGAAGCAAGGCACGAGCCGGCCCGGCACGCGCCGGGATATTTCCCACGCTTCTTAGGGATGGCAATCGAGGGTTTCCTGGCAATCCAATGAAAACCTGGCAGGGTAAAGCGGCACATAGGGCGTTAGCTCGCCGGCCACCGCCGCCTGGTCAGGTGAAAGCGAACTGACATTCTGATGAGGCGTCGGTCGGGCCTGAGT
>JBKPKC010000161.1:0-6731 GCA_046765595.1 Nitrospirota bacterium | reverse complement strand
CAACAGACCGGTCTGAGAGCCGAAACGGGCGAGGATGCGATGCACGATGCTACGCGCGGAGCCTTCAGGATCATCGGTCGTGAAATCGACCAGGTGGCCTTCGCCGTGGAACAGTAACTGGCCTGTTTCGACGTCGATCATCCGCAAGGAGAGCGAGACTTTGTTCGTGCGGCCCTGCTCCTGCCGATCCCATTGCTGCACGCCGCCGACAATGATGGCTTGCGCCCCGACCAGCCTTCCCACCTTCAGGACATTGGCATCGTCCGCATGCGTCAACTGGATGACCTGTTCCTTAAGCACTTCATCAAGCTTCGCCCGTTCCACCATATTAATGTCGAGATCCAGCAGCAGCGTCGTCACGATTCCAGCCACACGCGATCCCGAGCCAGGCGACCCGGGTGCATCTTCGAGGAGCATCACAGCCATCGTCTTGTACCGGTCGATGGTCTCTCGGTTGATCGGTCCAAGTCCGGTGACCACTGGTTCAGGGCGGCCGCTCGTCCCGGACATGCGTCCCGGCTGAAAGCCGGCCGATTCGCACGCTCGTCGCCGCTGAAGAATGGCGGCGGGTGTGCCCCACGCACAGAGTTCCTCATTGACCATGACCACGTGATGGGGGTATTCGCGCTGATGCTCCATCGCGACATTGGTGAATGGATAGATGATACAGCCGCCGATCCAAATGGAGACGGGACACAGTCCGAGTTCGTACAGCCATTGCCGCCGCGCGGTGAGCGAGTACTCCCAGACGAGCATTCGGCCGTCGTCCCGCAGGATACGGTCCGGCCCGCCGATTTCATCCACCACTTCGGCTTTCGTCATCGGTACTGAGAGTTTGTCGAACTTCGCTTCGGATTTGACGATGGTATACGCCACGCCGCAGCCGGCGAGCATCACGGGCACGGTGAGAAGGAAAAGGATAAGGCGGCAAGAAAACCACGACGCATCATCGGACGGCTCGGACATCGCGTCGAGGGTACCACCGGGGCGCCGGAGGCCGCAAGCAACGGTGAAACGTGAAGAGCCTAATTGAGGGAGGGATCAAACGGCATGTCCGCGTACAAGCGAAAGTCGTCTCCCAATGTCCCGACAATCTCGGACCAGACGCGCGCCGGGTCTTTTTCGAACACCATCGCGGGATCGGCTGGGACCGTAATCCATGACCCGATTCTCATCTCCGATTCCAACTGTCCCGGCCCCCAGCCGGAGTAGCCGACATAGGCACGGAAGGCTTCCGTTCCCTGACTGGTCGTCAGAATTTTGTCAACGAGATCCATGTCTCCGCCTAGGCACACCCCGTCGAAGACGTGATGGGAATTGTCGGGTAACTGATCGAGCCGATACAGCAGCATAACCTGATTCGGCTGGACGGGTCCTCCGGAGAACAGCACGTGGCGCTGCCCTTCCAGCACCGGCACTTGAGGCAGCGCCTCGGATACCGACATCGCCGTGGGACGATTCACCACGACTCCAAGCGCGCCTTCAGCGCCGTGCTCGCAAAGCAGGACAACGGTCTGTCTGAAATTAGGGTCGCGCAGGTTGGGCGCGGCGACCAGAAAGATGCCTTTTCCGAGCTGCGCCTTCAAGGGAATCTGCATGAGAATCATCCTATTCCCGCCGATGCCTGACGCGCAAGATAGGAAAACAACAACGGCGACGCTCTCGCGATTCACGCGTACAGCGCTGCTCGCCGGTCTCTCAAGAGATCATTGTAGGGAGTGACGGACTTGTCGCGCGCTTCCGCCGGATCGATTTCCACGACACACAGCGCTTCTTGATCGCGCGGCGCGCGATGGAGGACGGCGCCACGCGGGCTGACGATTTCGCTGCTGCCAATATAGGTCAGCCGCTCTTTCCCCTGCCGCGCCTCGCTGCCTGTGCGATTGCAAGTGACGGCAAAGACACGATTTTCGAGGCACCGCACGGGCATCGAATCGGGACAGTTCGGCAGGACGAGATTGGATGGATGACAAATGATGTCAGCGCCCTTGAGCGTCAGCGTTCTGGCCGACTCGGGATAGTACCAGTCGAAGCAGATCATGATCCCGATTTTCGCGGCCCCGATGTCCCAGACCTGAAAACCGGTGTCGCCGGGCAGGAAGAATAGCGTTTCCTCATAAAACAGGTGCGTCTTCCGATAGCACCCGATAAAGCCCCGCGGCCCGACCGCAACGGAGGAGTTGTAACAGCCGGCACCAGCCCGCTCCGGCAGACCGGCGACGATCACCATCTGCCTGCGCTTGGCGAGATCGCACAAGCGTCGCGTCGTCGGCCCGTCTGGAACCGGCTCGGAAAGGTCGCTCACCTCGTCCTGTGAGACGAATTGGTAGCCGGATGCGCACAGCTCAGGAAGGACCAGGAGGTCGGCTTCCGCCGTGCCGAGTGCAGCGGCGATCCGGTCCAGATTGTCGCCAACCTTCCCGAACTCCGGATTGTTTTGATAATATCCGACCCGCATAAACGCTGCTCGCTACTAAAAAAATCCTGCGCACAAACACCAAGGGCAAGAGACGCGCATTCGGCCCATCTCTTGCCCTTGGTCGTGAACGCTTACTTAACTTCGGAGAGATGCGTCACGGCTGCTTCCGCATGTTCAGTCGCCTCGGGGGCATGACCGGCTTTGCCGTGCTTAACCGATTCCTGCAAATGTTTGATGCCCTCATCCAGATGAGGATTCTTCACACCGGCAGCCTGCGCGTGCTTAAGCGCCTCCTCGGCATGCTGCGCTGCGGCGTCGGCATGCCCCTGCTTGCCGTGATTCACCGCACCCTTGGCATGCTCGACCGCTTCGCTCACGTGTTTGTTGTCGGCCTGGGCCACCAGCGGTAAGCCCAGCAGTGCGACTGCAGCCAGAGCTACGGCTCCGCGTCGGATGCTCATCGTCATGGGTTCCTCCTCATGGTTGAGTGCTTGTCGGACAAAAGCGAAAGAAATCACAACTAGACGAATTACCTTACACAGCCGGTTTTTGGGTGTCAAGAAGGCCGGGCGGGCGCCTCTACGCCCAATACTTTTTGAAGTCCTTGAAAGTCCTTTTCGACGGGGCAGGCAAAATCGCGGCTCCATTCCCACCAGGATCCGGGATAATTGCGGACCTTCCGATAGCCGGCAAGCTTCAGGACGACGTACAGCCAGGACGAACGCACGCCTCCGGTGCAGTAGCAGATGATATCGTCGTCGGGCTCCAATCCCTTTTCTTCCAGGGCGGCCTTGATGGCGCCGACGTCCTTGACGGTGGCGTTCGCATTCAAAAACCCGTTCCACGCCAGGTGGATGGCTGAAGGAATGTGTCCAGGCCGCGGGATGCCGGACACTTCCTTGCCGAGATATTCCTCGAGACTACGGGCGTCGAGAATCTTCAGGTTCGACAAAGGACCTTTGACCAGCGCTCGCAGTTCGTCTTTTGCGATGATTGTCTGGGCGGCTTTTGTGATCTTGAAATTTCCAGGTTTCGGCGTGACCCGTCCGTGCTCGAATGGCCGCTGCTCGGTGATCCATTTGACCCAGCCGCCGTCCAGAATACGTAAGTTCGTATGCCCGAAATATTCGAGCATCCAGTACATCCGGCCTTCGTCGCCCCAGTTGTCAAAGGGGTTCGAGTAGATGACGACCTCGCTGTCCTGGTTCAACCCGAGCGCCCGCATGCTCTGCTCCATGCGGTTCATGTCGGGATCTAGCAATCCTTTGGCCACGGCCTTGGGATCGCTATAGTGGTGCCAGGTCGTATGCACGGCGCCGGGAATGTGCCCGCCGTACTCATACGCTGCATCGCCCCGTACGTCGATCACAACAAGCCCTGGCTTCCCCAATAGTTTCTGCAAGCTCTCGGTATCAATGAGCATCGGGTGATTCATGGTACTCCTTCACTTCAGGAACAGCTCGGGCGGCTGGCATGCCGTGACGTAATTCTTCGAATGCGGACGCGTCCACTCATGCTGATCGGTCCCAATGTGGTACTGCAGGCGCGTCCCGACTTTCAAGCCCTCGCGGCTCGCGAACGGCAGAAGGGGGTTATCATACAACTCTACTATGGCCGACTGCCACAGGTGCGGGCCTCGTTGGCGCCGCGATCGGCCTTGGCCTGCGTGCGGCCGCCGTCTTTTGATCCTATCCGGCTCGCTGCCTAAAAAGAGCTATTGGGTGAGGAAGGTCACCAGGCCAAGACACTCGCCAATCATACGTCGAGCAGCGCTTGTAAATGCGCATCCACCGACGCGGCGAGCGCGGTGAGATCGTACCCGCCCTCAAGAGAGGACAGCAGACGGCCCCCCGCATGGCGCTTCGCGATGCCGGCGACAAGGCCGGTCAGGTCGGCATATCCCGCTTCGGTCAAGCGCATGTTGGCCAATGGATCGTCGCGGTGCGCGTCAAAGCCGGCCGAGACAATGACGAATTCCGGCTTGAACGCCTCGGCGGCAGGAAGGAGGACGTTCGTGAATACCGCATGGTATTCGTCGTCGCCGTCGCCCGCCTCCATTGGCACGTTAATGGTGAAGCCTTCACCTGCTCCGGTACCTCGCTCGGTCGCCCGGCCTGTGCCGGGATAATGCGGATACTGATGGGTGCTGAAGAACAAGATCGAAGCATCGGCTTGAAAACTATGCTGCGTTCCATTGCCGTGATGTACGTCCCAATCGACGATGAGCACCCGGGACAGGCCATGCTTTTTCTGCACATACCGGGCCGCGATCGCCACATTGTTAAACAGACAAAAACCCATTGCCTTGCCGGTCTCTGCATGGTGGCCGGGCGGTCGCACGGCGCAAAACGCATGTTCGACATCTCCCCGCATGATCGCATCCGCCGCCGCCAGCGTTCCGCCCGCCGCCAAATATGCTGCGTGCAGCGAGCCGGGCGACATGGAGGTATCGGGATCGAGGGCCACTCGGCCGCTGGTCGGCTGATGTTTGTTGAGCGTGGCAACGTACGAAGGATTGTGGATTTGCGTGACCCATTCGTCCTCCGCTTTGCGGGGTTCAATTCGCATGACCCGCTCAGCGGTCCCGCTCCGTTCCAACTGTTGCATGATGGCCAGAAGACGATTGGGGGACTCCGGATGCCCGGCGCCCATGTCGTGCTCGAGATAAGCGGAATGATAGACGAGGCCGGTTTTCCCCATGATGGGTTCTATGTGAGACGCGCAAGGGAACGACGCTGCGGACCTTTTCCGCAGCGTGCAATGTAGCACGCAGGAATCCGCGTAGACAACGTGCGCTCGCTGCTGTTATCGTCTGTCAGCCGGAGGAATGCAATGCCGAATCCGCGAATTGAACCGCTCAAAAAAGTTCTGGCGATCGACCCCAACGATGAAGTGGCATGGTTTGGATTAGGAAAGGCCCACATGGAAGACGGCAACTTCGAAGAAGCCGCGAACGCGCTTCGACAATGTATTTCCGTCAAACCCGGCTATTCAGCCGCGTACTATGCGCTGGCGCAATCCCTCCGCACCTTGAATCGCCTTGACGAATGCCGCCAGGTCTGTGCAGCCGGAATCGAGGTCTCGACCAAGAATGGGGATGCGATGGTGACGAAAAACCTGGAAGCGCTCAAGGGCGCTCTCTAGAGCAGATGACAGAACGCCTCGTGCTGGCGCTCGCTGAGGGCTGACCGGGCGGCGGGATTCCTGATCAACATCCGCACGCGAGGATGCGCTCGCTGGCGGCTATTCCGTTCGACCAGCTCGACATTGGCCAACCTCGTGCCGGCCGTTGCAGGCATCGGGACCACATCCCAGAACGAAATCAAGACAGCGCTCAAGGCGCCCAGTTTCGCCAGCAACAGAGTCACGGCGACGGCCAATAACTTTAAATCCAGCCAGATGGCATCGGATCGCGCGTTATCTTCGCCTCCCAGATCCGCGCGCGGGATGGAAACACACAACACGACCGGAGCCGTGTAGTCCGCGAGCTGTTTCGCCTTTTGCTGGATGCGGGCCAGAATGCGATGAATCAGAATCATTCCCCGATCCGTCTCATCGATCCCTTCTTCATCCCGCATCAAGCCGCGCAACGGAAGCCGCTGACGCTCGGCCGAGCCGACCATCGCGGTGATCTCAACGAAGAACCGGTCGCGGCCGAGACGGCATTCAAGATCGGCCGTCCGCGCTTGCGATTCGGGCAAAAACGTCACCTTGATGCCGACGCGAATCAACTGCGTGGCCAACTCCAGCTCGGCCAGCGCGGATTCGCGCACGCCATAATCATAGTTCGTGATGCG
This sequence comes from Nitrospirota bacterium, assembly GCA_046765595.1. Classification (GTDB taxonomy): domain Bacteria; phylum Nitrospirota; class Nitrospiria; order Nitrospirales; family Nitrospiraceae; genus Nitrospira_C. The sequence goes on along the minus strand of JBKPKC010000161.1, from coordinate 515 downwards.
CCGAACGAGACGAGTAAGCCTTAGGTGACTCGATTGATCGGCGCAATGTTGACGAAGCGCAGTCCACCGGGCTTCGAGATCCTTCGACAGCCCGAGTTCCTCGCGCTTCCATCCCGGAAGAGGCTCTTGAGGGCCTTCTCGGAGATGAGAGACGAGCCTGAATGACTGACGCGGACGAAACCGTGGCATGGAAAGACTCGGCGATGGTCAGACCGGCTCGGCCCCTTCGTCATCCTCAAAAGACGGACGCAGCGACTGAGGTTGCCGCTTGGACACTTCCTCGTACACTTCATCAAGCCAGCGGCCGGCGCAGCCTAATACCTCTCGAACGAGCGGTTCCGGTTGTCCGGTCCGTTTGATCGTCCACTGCGAGACATACTCCAACAATGCGTCTCGTTCAAATTGTCGGGTGGATTGGACTGCGAGCTCGTTGAGTTCGCCCAGCCCGGTTTTCAAGATCACGGCCACCGTCTCACGGCCATAGGACGTGCTGGCCGTGACATACTGGACCGCTC
>JBKPKC010000160.1:0-2537 GCA_046765595.1 Nitrospirota bacterium | reverse complement strand
GTTCAGCGAGGTGTTCGCGAAATTCTTCCGCGGCGGCCGCGCGGAGCTGCAACTGGTTGAGGCGGCTCCCGAGGAGGAGGGGGAGTCGAAAGGCCCGCAGGACCCGGGCGTCGAGATCGTGGCTCAGCCGCCGGGAAAACGGTTGAAGAACATTACCATGCTGTCCGGCGGTGAGAAGACGCTGACCGCCATGGCCCTGCTCTTCGCCAGCTTTCTCATCCGTCCGACGCCATTCTGCATCCTGGACGAAATCGACGCGCCGCTCGATGAGGAGAATATCGGTCGGTTCACTGCTGTGCTGCGTGAACTGGCTCAGGGAGCCCAGTTCATGGTCATCACCCATAACAAGCGGACGATGGGGATCGCCGATTCGCTCTTCGGCGTGACGATGGAAGAGCCCGGAATCTCAAAGCTCATTTCGGTCCGGCTGAGCGATCTTCAGCCTGCCTGAAAACCGGCGATCCGGCAAAAACCTTCGTAGTTCAGAGGACTTCGGTGTTCCTTTGCTTGACTTCGTCTAGACCGTCTGTTATATCCCCACGAACGGGAACCGGAAGTGGGTGGTGGGTGACACGTCTTGCTGCGCCGCGGGGCTGGAGGCAACCATCTGAGGTCTCGGGTTCTCGCCACGGCCGTGTGTACCCATTCGAAAACCCATGAGTCTATTTCGAACCATCCTCGACCGCCTCTCCGATAGCCTCTTCATCTCCGTTCCAGACCGATTCAGCGCTGAATCCCTCGCACCGCCGCCGCTTCGACTCGTCTCCGATAAGCCGGCCGTTGCCGTGGAGTCGCCCACCCGGCGCGCCGCGGCGCAGGCAGGCAGCCAGCTCGACGCCATTGAGGACGCGGTGCGACGGAGCCAAGCCTGGTTTCTGTCTCGTCAACATTCGGAAGGCTACTGGGTCGCGGAACTGGAAGCGGACACGACGCTGACGGCGGAATATCTCATGCTCCGCCGGTTGCTGGACCGCATTGATCCCGACCGTGAACGCAAAGCCGTTCGGTATTTACGGGCCGCGCAATTGCCGGATGGGGGCTGGCCGATTTATCACGGCGGTCCCTCGGAAATCAGCGCCTCCGTCAAGGCCTATTTCGCACTGAAGCTCAGCGGCATCTCCGGCGACGAACCATTCATGCTACGCGCGCGCAATTGCATCCGCCAGAAAGGCGGCGTCGTGCAGGCGAATGTCTTCACCAAGATCACACTGGCCTTGTTCGACCAGTACGATTGGGAAGGCATCCCGCACATGCCCGTCGAACTCATGTTCCTTCCCAAGTGGTTTTACTTCAACATCTATGCGATCTCCTATTGGTCGCGCGCCGTATTGATTCCCTTGCTGATTGTGTTTGCGCACCGGCCCGTCTGCCGCATCCCTAAGGAACAAGGCATCGAGGAATTGTACGCCGTGCCCCGCACCGAACTGCGATATTGGAAGTATCCGCCCTTCAACAAAGACCAGAAGTGGTTGACGCCGCACAACATCTTCGTCGCGTTGGATGCGCTGCTCAAGCTGTACGACCACATGCCGCTCATGTGGCTACGCGAGAAAGCTCTGCATCGTGCTGCGAGGTGGATGCTGGAACACATCAAGGGGACCGGCGGGCTGGGTGCGATTTATCCGGCCATGGCGAACTCGATCTTGGCGCTCCAGTGTTTGGGCTATCAGGTCGATGACCCACTCGTGCGCAAGGCCCTCAAGGAGATCGAAGACCTTGAAGTCTACGACACCGTATCCGTCGGCGATCAACGGCTTGAGGCGCTGCATTTGCAGCCGTGCCATTCACCGATTTGGGACACGTCGCTCCTGATGAACGCCTTGGTCGAGACCGGCATGCCGCAAGACCACCCGGCTTTGCAGCAGGGAGCGGCCTACTTGATTTCCCGGCAGACGAAGGCCGTCGGTGACTGGAGCGTGTCTGCACCCAAGGCGGAACCTGGCGGCTGGTACTTCCAGCACGAAAATGAGCTGTATCCGGACGTCGACGACTCGGCCGTCGTCTTGATGGCCTTGTCCAAGGTGAAGATGCCGGGGCCGGCTGAACTTCAAGAGTCCATTCGAAAAGGCACGGCCTGGGTTCTGGCCATGCAAGGCTCGGACGGAGGGTGGGGCGCCTACGACAAGGACAACAATCGGATCGTGTTCAACTACATTCCGTTCGCCGACCATCACGCGCTGCTCGATCCCAGCACTGCGGATCTCACCGGCCGGTGTCTCGAAATGCTGGCCGCGCTTGGATACGATCAGTCGCATCCGGCGGTGGCGCCCGCGCTCGCGTTTCTCAAACATGAACAGGAGCCGGACGGCAGCTGGTACGGGCGCTGGGGGGTGAACTACATCTATGGCACCTGGTCCGTGCTGGCCGGTCTTCGTGCGATCGGAGAAGACTTGTCGGAACCGTACATTCGGCGCGCGGTGGCGTGGCTCGAATCCAGGCAAAATCCTGACGGTGGATGGGGCGAGTCGTGTGTGTCCTATGCAGACCCCGCCTTCGCCGGCAAGGGCGAAAGTGCGCCGTCGCAAACGGCCTGGGCC
>JBKPKC010000159.1:0-3669 GCA_046765595.1 Nitrospirota bacterium | reverse complement strand
CAAGTCTGCTCATGCCCGGGCCGCAGCGAACCCCTCCACGTGGGACAACCTCGGATACGTCCACATCGGCTATTCAACTCCGCTGCCCATTGCGGCCTCCCTGGAGGCGACGACCGTGTCCGTCCTGTCTCGCCTCAATACGTTATTCAACTGGGTGGAGGTCAACGCGGTCGCAGACGATTGGCACGCTCACGTCGCGGCGACCGCCCGCCTGTGGGTGGCCTATGACGGAGAGTTTCGCCAGACGCCGCCTGCGCGATTCGTCAATCTCCTCGCGACTCCGAAGCAAGTGAAGACCCATCAGAACATGGAATCATTGGCGCCCAGCGCGGCCCTCGCCATGCAGCTGGACGTGCCGCCTGGGAGCGGAACAACGCTCACGATTTATGAATCCATTGAGCTGGTGGCGACGACTCCGAACGGCCATGCGTACATCGACGGAGTCTTTGCCTGGGAACCGGTGGCCGTCCACGTGCGGGAGAGCTGAACGGCAAGCCCTAGGAAGGATACAAGGCGGAAACGATCTGCGAGGTGTTGAAGAGCAGCGCCTGTCGCCTCGTATAGACCGCGTGCCCATAGTAATGGTCGCGAGGGTTCGTCGATCCGGTGGAATCCTTGTAGTCGACGAGGGCACATCGACCTTCGCTCGGAAAGCGCACGGCTCGCCGGGCGCATTCCAGCCAGCGCTCGAAGCCGTCGAACGGTTCGACCATTTCCCAAAGGGATTTGTTCGCCGCCTTTGCCGCTTCCGTAGGCGGAACGGCGTCGCTGCCGGCGACGGCAAGTTCCTGCACGTAGTCACCTCCCCACGCGATCGGCATTTCCATGGTGATTTGCGGCAACTCCATTTTCGCGAGCCAGGCCTTGTTGTCCGTTCGAAGATTGCGGTGGTTCACCACGTGCAGCAACTTCGCGATCCCAGAAGGGTCCCAGCCATAGCGCACCGGCTGGCCAAACGTCACGATGTCCAGGGCGACGCCGTTCAACGGGTGGCCGCCGGCCAACAGCGAGTCGAGTCGTTTGACGGCGTGAGCCAGATCCGACTGCCCTGTCTGCTCGGCATAGGATGTTAAAATCGCGAAACACCTGGCCCGGCCGGTCACCGGGCTGGGGCATAACAAGTTTGACGCCAGTGCCAGCACCAGCGCCGCCTGTCCATGCGCTTCTACGAGGATGCGGTCACCGGACGTGAGGCGTTCGGCGTCGCAGTGCGCCCTGAGATCGTTCAACAACAGCACGGCGGCAATCGCACGTCCAAGGTGATGATGTTCGGATGACCACAGGGTTCGCAGGCATGCGATCGGCCGCGTCAGCGACTGGTTGAGCGCCCGTTGGACAAGATGGATGGAAGCCTGCGTAAAGTTCCCTGCATCGCCGATCTGTTCATCAAGCAGTTTCTTTGTGGTCTCGTCGTTCGTCAGTGGAGGTTTGAGGCCGGCCGGGAGCGGTGGAATGCCGTTGTGTTCTTGGCGCATTGCCGCCAACAATGCATCCAGACCGGACACCCCGCGGGAATACCCCCGCTTGAGTCCGCCCGCCTCATCCAGACGCTGAGCACCGAACACGTCGGTCCCATGAATCGCGCCGTGCATGAACACGATCGTCCGAACGCCGGCGTGCGACAGGGCCCGGCCATGGCCGGCCATCGCCTCCCTCCATTCGGGCGAATCCGGCGGCGCCCCAGGCGTCCATTCGGTCATGGTCAACCGCTCACCCGGATTCTTTCGGGAAAGTTCGTCATGCTGGAAATTGTTTTCGACCGGCATGGCACAAGGTCATAACCGATCTCGAGGGCTCTTCGCAACGGAAGGGCTTAGCGCGCGATTGGGGCCAATTGGGGAGGGTCGCTTGGGGGCGTGGAGATCTGCAGCTGACTTCTCGGCATCACGGCAATGGCCGTGCACGTGTGCTTCTCTTCATCGATGTGCCGATCGACGATTTTCACACCCTGAAGATACTCCTGCACGATCTCCTCACGGGTCAGCTCAATGTCCTGCTCCGCCTCTTTGCCCGTGCGCTCACGGACGCGGTCGACCATATGTTCTTTGACGAAAATGCGGATCTGTTTGGCGAGATCCGTTCGGGCGGACAATTCGGAGACACGTTGGCAGACGATCGGCCCTTTCGTCATATCGCCTTGCCCGGTACCGATCACATACTGATCAGAAGAGTAAGAACGGCCGCTCCCACGGTTGTCACCCGGCGATCCGGAGTGCGCCGTCGCGCCGCCCTGATCATTGCGCTGGGGGAGTTGGCCGAATGACTGTTCTGCATGATTGCGGACAGCGTCCGACTCCGCGGCCTGGCTCGCCACGGCGCACCAAACCGGCGAAAGACTGAGAATCCAGACCGTGATGAAGTGTTGCCACCTGATCTCCACTGTCTACCTTCCCCTCCCTCCTCCGTGACCGCCACCGCCGCCACGGCCGCTAAAGCCCCCGCGTCCGCCGCCGCTGCCATAATGTCCTCCAAACCCGCGGGGAGCACTGCGGTAGGACCCTCGTGGTACGACCAGCGATGGAAGATGCGGCTGCGTCGTCGGCGGCAGGTGGCGTGTGGCCGGCGCCTGATGGGGCGGCGTCACACCGGCAGGTGGTTGAAGAAACTGCTGAAGGGATCGGAGAGAGTTGGAAGCGGCGGGAGGAGGCTGTTGAGCAATGACAGGTCCACGGGAGGGCGCTGACGGCACCAGGGCGGCCGGTGTGCCGGAAGGCTGATTCCCGAGACGAACGGGCGCGGTCGAGGTCGCGTGCGATATCTCGTTGAGCGTCAGGGGCACCGGCCTCTCGCCGGGCGTCCGGAGGACCGGTTGAGTGCCCGGCGGAAGCACACGAGCAGGCATCACCGGCGGTCTCATGACGATGATTTGTTGCGCGACGTCTACATGAGGATTCGTGGGAGACAGATTTCGAGCCGCGTTCAAGAGCCCCTGCGGCGGCACGCCGCCCCAGGAGGCTGGGTATCCGTACGGTCCTACGATCACCCAGTCGGTCCAAGCTTGCGAAACCATGGCGTTTGATTGAACGCGATCCAGAATGCCCTGACGTTGAACGCTGGCTTGTTGCGCTTCCTCGGGCGTGGCCGCGGTCGCCAACACGAGGTTGGCCCTCTCCAATTCTTTTTGGAGTTCATCGATCTCGTTTTTCAAGGCCGCCAATTGATGCCTCGCACTCTCGTTCTCCCGAAGGGCGAGAATCGCCTGGCCGACCTCATCCGTATCGATTTGCGACGTGAGTTCCACGGTGACGATGACGCTGTCCCCGTCCAGCCGAAGATTGGCCTGTTGATCGAGTATGAGCACCAATCCCGCGGTGTAGGCTCGGATTTCGTCTTTGGTGATCTCGGTCCCGTCGACGATCGTCACGCTTTCAAGATACGTCGCGACCTGCTCAAGGGCGCTGCGCTTGGCGGCTTCCGTAGCCAGGCGCATGGCGTCTTCCCGCGTGTCACGGTCGCCCATTCGAAATTCACCTTGCGACGACACGACACGTGTTTCTGCCGAGGCCGGACCGCCGAAACCCCAAAGGATGGATAAAGCGAGGCAGAGTGTGAGCGAGGAGAGAACTTGACCAGTGGTCGGCGGCCTCGATACTGCGGTTGAAGTGCAAGGCCGGTCGGGCATGATCGTCACCCTTTCAAGGAGACTGCCCCCAGATCTCTGGATGGACC
>JBKPKC010000158.1:0-2707 GCA_046765595.1 Nitrospirota bacterium | reverse complement strand
CACGCCGTTGTCCGCGCGCGGTCATCGACAAGCAGAAGTAACTGCGCGCACTCTCAAATCAGAATCATTGACGGCCATCTACTCGAGCGATCTCGCCAGAGCAATGGAGACTGCGAGACCACTCGCCAAGCTGACGGGATTGGCTATCAACAGCACCCATGCATTTCGCGAACGCAGCGTCGGCGTTTTGGAAGGACTCACGTTTGAAGACGCGGCGCAGCAACACCCGGAGCAATACGCGGCACTGCTGCAGCGGGACTTCGAGCACCTGCTGACGGGCGGAGAGAGTTATCGCCAACTGCTCGATCGCGCGTGGCAAAAACTCGACGAGATCATCGAGCAGAACCGCGGCGGCACGATCGCGGTGTTTAGTCACACGGGGACAATCTGCATTCTCGCCCTGCACCTGATGGGCGCCCTCGACTCACCCGAGCTAAAGCCGGTGTGGATCTCGAGTGGTAACTGTGGAATTACGAGGTTTGAGTTGCGGGATGATGGGTTTGTGAGGGTTTTGAATGTTAACGACACAAGCCATCTTTCGGGGATTACGTAGGAACGGTTTATACGTTGGTCATTTATCATTTGACATCTCTCATTTATCATTTTGTTCGGCGTTACGCGCCTAAGCAAATGACAAATGAGAAATGTCAAATGATCAATGACCAATGATCTTACCAATGATCCGTTCAACTATTTCGGCGCCATCTCTTTCAACCTGCGACTTAGTCCGTTCCTCACTTTGAAATATCCATCAGCAACAAACTTCGCCACACCTTTAACGCCATTCCCATACATCCAGGTTGATTCGAGTGCGTGTCGCCACGTCTCGAGCATCTGCTGGTTCAACTGCAACACGCCTTCACGCGTCACGCCTGCGGGCGGCGGAGCAAAAGCCGCCATCTTTTCATAAACGCGCCCGCGATCTTCGGACTGAACACGCGCCAGCAAGTGCCAGAGCGTGAGCGTGTCGCGCGGACGCGCTTGATTCAACAGCAAATCGAGCGCAGTAGCATCATTTTCAAAATCGATCTTCTGTAGCGCTTCACGGAAGCTCGCCGGCGCGTCCGTAAAATATGGAGTGCCTGGACCAATTCCAGGTCGCGTTTCGCACGCCGCTCCCGCAGGCACGATCGACTCGCGATCCTTCAACTCCAGCGCCACCCAACCCGACGTTACGCGCAAAAGGCTCGCGCCGTGATCGTCAACTTCAAGCGTGTACGCACAACCAAGATCCGCAGCAACCGCCGAAGGCGTGTCGACAAAAAAGAGTCGCGGCGGCGCCCAGATACGCGCGCTCATCTTTCCGCGCGCGAGTTCGAGCCGGTGTTCGGTTGCCTGCGTTTCCAGCAACCGCACGCGAGTGTTCTCGTCGATCTCAACATTCCCGATCGAGCCCACGGCGATCTGCGCGCGCGAGTTTCCATCAGTCTCGAGCCATTCACCAATCGCCAATTGCCCGTTGTTCGATATGCTTTCACTGCCGATTCTGGGGGTGCCGTCGAGCCGCCTTACTTGCCAGTACGGCCGCGAAGGCGCACGCTTCAGAAGCCATAGACCACCTACGCTCGCGATCAAAAGCAGTGCTGCCGCAGCCGCCAGTTGAATGCGCAGCTTACGCCGCTCACGCAGATTATTTTGCGGCGTGTGCGTGGCGAGTAAAGTTTCAAGGTCGCGCCAAAGATTGTCGGGCGCCGTTAGCTGCGGCAGTTGCTCCGCGAGCTTGACTCCGAGTTTCACCTCTTCAAACTTAGTTCTACACCTCGCGCACGAAATAACGTGCTCTGCAAACTGCTTTGCATCTTCATTCGACAGTTCTCCATGACAATAAGCCGAAATATCTTTTGTTACGGGTCTGGAAAACATATCTCAATCGCCCCACACTGCCGGATTGTTCAAATGCGAAAGTCGCTTCGCCAATTGACTGTGACCACGATTGAGACGTGAAGCCACCGTCCCTTTCGAGCAACCCATCACACTCGCAATCTCCTCGTACGACAACCCTTCGATGTACTTCAACAAAATCGGCAAACGAAACTTTGGCTTGAGCTCGCCGATCGCCGCCTGCACCGCTTCCTGCACTTCCAGCCGCGCAAACTGTTTCTCCTGAGGCTTCTTATCGCTCGTGTTCCTCGCAGCCACAGTCTCTCCCCACGGCAGCCATCTTCGCCGGCGTCGCCTTTCGTCAAGACAGGCATTGACCACGAGCCGGTAAAGCCAGGTGGTAAATTCCGAATCACCTCGAAACTGGCGAATGGCGGTGAACAACTTCAGAAAGATCTGTTGCGTGACGTCGTCCGCCACTGCTCGATCGCCGCCGGAAGAATAGACGGCGATGGAGAACACCTTGTCTTTGTAAGTTTCAAACAGGAGTTGAAACGCGGCGCGGTCGCCCTGCTGGCAGGCCTCGATAATGTGTGCATCAAAAAGCTGTTCAGCCACCATCATCCGCTCATTAGACGAGGCTTGACGAGAAGTTCTTCCAAAAAGAAACCACGGATTACACGGATAAATACGGATTTTAATCCGTGTTCATCCGTGTAATCCGTGGTTAATGTCGTGGCGCTGTTGCTACCGCGTTACGCGCACGAGCATTTCCGTGCCGTTTTCAATCTTCAACTCCTTACTACCGTTAATGGCCAACGATCCGGCGCCACCAGCGCCTCCGACAATCAATCCGATAGCCGCGCCCTTACCGCCTCCAGCAATG
>JBKPKC010000157.1:0-6096 GCA_046765595.1 Nitrospirota bacterium | reverse complement strand
GAGATGTGTATAAGAGACAGTCCATATTCCATCCAGGGAGGTATGCGATGGAAAAACAGGAGCGCAAGCAAGAGGTCCGAAGAGAGCCGCAAGGCAAAGAGGAAGTCAAAGCCAACCCCAAAGTCGTCGAGACGGGCAAGAAGCTCAAAGAAGACATCGACAAACTGGTCGATGAAATCGACGACGTCCTCGAAAAAAACGCCGAAGAGTTCGTCAAAAATTACGTGCAAAAAGGGGGAGAGTAATTCACTCTCCCCTCGCTGCCGACGCTCTCTCCACCTTCTTTACCCAGTTAGCTTCAGAGACCCGCCGAGGTTCGTCAACCTCGTTTGACAAAGCCCAGATGACCTTATAGTATCCGCCTCGACGGTTCGTATCCGCTGAAATCTCAGTGCGTTACGACTCTCGACAGGCTCAGGCTCGTCCGAGGTGGCATGAAGTCCAGGCTCTGGGTCTTCCGTCAGTTCGATCCCTTCCATCGCGCCGCGTTGGCGCAGTCCCTGTCGATTTCCTCAGCGACGGCTTCCTTGCTTCTGGCCCGTGGCGTTAGGACACCAGGGGAAGCCGCCAACTGGATGTCGCATCAAGTGCCGCACGATCCCTTTCTGATTCCCGACATGGAACTGGCCGTCGAGCGCCTGCACAGGGCGGTGTCGATCCGGGAACCGATCTGTTTTTACGGTGACTATGACGTCGACGGGATGTCTGCGACCGCCCTGTATCTGTCCTTCTTCGCCTCCCTCGGCGGCAACGTCCGGGGCTATGTACCGCACCGCAAACGGGATGGTTATGGATTGAATGCCGGGGCGGTGCAGCGGCTGTATGAAGAGGGCATCTCGCTGCTCGTGACATCCGACTGCGGGACGACATCCCATCATGAAATCGGCCGCGCCAAAGAACTCGGTTTGGACGTCATTGTGACGGATCATCACCAGACGGGGGAGGAGATGCCTCCGGCCGTGGCGGTGATGAATCCTCATCGGGCCGGCGCCCGCTATCCCTTTCGCGGGCTATGTTCCGCCGGGCTCGCCTATAAAGTCGTTCAGGCCTATCGAATGCGCTATGGCGATGCGGGTGTGCCGTTGGAATCGCTCCTCGACCTTGTGGCGCTGGCGACGATTGCGGACGTGGTGCCGCTACAGGACGAGAACCGTGGATTTGTCCGGGAGGGCCTCGCGCAAATCTCGCGCGGAGCACGCTGCGGGATCAGAGCTTTAAAGCAAGTGGCAGGCGTCGTGCGCGATTGCTCGCCCGAGACAATTGCCTTCAAGCTGGCTCCGAGGCTGAATGCGGCGGGACGTTTGGACCATGCGATGCTGGGTGTGCAGTTGCTGACGACCGAGTCGCCCGCCGAAGCCCAGCGGCTGGCCGAGCGGCTGGACGAACTGAATCGCGAACGGCAGAAAATCGAAGCCGCGCTAATGTCGGAGGCCGTCGAGGCCGTGAAGGAGGAGGAGTTGCCCGCGGCGCTTGTGCTGGCGTCCCGGCGCTGGCACGTCGGCGTGGTCGGAATTGCCGCGGCTCGGTTGGTGGAGAGGTTTCATCGGCCGACAGTTGTGATCGCCATCGACGAGCATGGAATCGGCAAGGGTTCGGCACGAACCATTGGAGGATTCGATTTATATCAAGGGCTTGCATCCTGCCGCGACCTCCTCGAGGCGTTCGGTGGACATCCCAGCGCCGCCGGAGTCACCGTGCGGGAGTCGCGGCTTGACGAATTTCAGGAACGATTTGCCGCTCTCGTGGGTGAATGGACCAAAGGCGCCGCCGCCGTTCCAACATTGCATGTGGATGCGGAGGTACAATTGTCCGAGGTCACGGCCAAGCTCATAAAGGAGATCGGCGCCTTCCATCCATTCGGCGCCGGCAATCCCGAACCGATCTTTGCCGTCAAAGGCCTCGAAGTGATGGAATCGAGAACGGTAGGAGACAAACACTTGAAGATGACGGTGCGGCAGGGACGATCACTGCCGTTCGATAGCATCGGATTCGGCATGAGGTCGCTGCTCGAGCGAGGCATTCCGGACCGGACGCCGCTCGATCTCGCCTTCCTCCCGGAATTGAATCGCTGGAACGGCTACGATCGGATCCAGTTGCGCATTCGCGATCTGCGCATCAGCGATCGAGGAATCGACTAAATGCCGAATCAAACGGTCATGGACATCGATCAGCTTCTGGACCGCGTGAAGAGCTACAACGCGGAAGCGGATCTCGGTGTCGTCAGGAAAGCCTACGAGTTCTCGGCCAAGGTCCACGAGGGACAGCGGCGCCGGTCGGGTGAGCCATATCTGCAGCATCCGATCGCCGTCGCCGGCGTGCTGACATCGCTAAAAACGGATGTGACCGCTATCGTCGCCGCGTTGCTCCACGACACGCTTGAGGACACGGTTGCGACACCGGAAGAATTGGAAAGCGAGTTCGGGAAGGATGTGGTCCACCTCGTTGACGGCGTCACAAAAATCGGCAAGATCACCTTCAAGAGCCATGAGGAAAAGCAGGCGGAAAACTTTCGCAAGATGCTGCTGTCGATGGCGGACGACATTCGGGTCGTGCTTATCAAGCTGGCCGACCGGCTGCATAATATGCGCACGCTCGAGCATTTGAGCCCCGCCAAACGGCAAGCCATCGCGGAAGAAACGCTGGAGATCTATGCCCCGCTCGCCAACCGGCTGGGCATCGGTTGGATCAAGAACGAGCTTGAGGATCTGTGTCTCAAGCATCTCAAGCCCGACGTGTATGAGATGCTGCGGACCCGCGTGGCCAAACGGGACGAGGACCGCCAGCAGTATATCCAAGAAGTCATCGAGCTGGTGACCAAGGCGCTCGAGGAGCATGGCCTGCCCGGTCAGGTCTACGGCCGGCCGAAGCATCTATACGGGATCTACCAGAAAATGAACAAGCAGTCGATCTCCTTTGAGGAGGTCTACGACCTGACGGCGTTGCGCATCGTGACCGACACGAAGATGAACTGCTATGCGCTCGTGGGCGTGATCCATTCTCTCTGGCGTCCCGTCCCCGGTCGTTTTAAGGACTACATTGCGATTCCAAAGTCCAATCTCTACCAATCGATTCACACGACCGTCGTCGGTCCCAAAGGCGAGCACGTCGAATTCCAAATTCGCACCGAAGAGATGCACCGGGTGGCCGAGTGCGGCATCGCCGCGCACTGGAAATATAAAGAGCAGGGCCGCGTCGCGGATCGCGACAGCAAGACCTTCGGATGGCTGCATCAGTTTGTGGAGTGGCATCGAGATCTGCCGGACAACCGTCAGTTTATGGATTCGGTCAAGCTGGATCTCTTCCACGACGTGGTCTATGTGTTCACACCCAAAGGCATCGTCAAGGAGCTCCCGCGCGGTTCCACGCCCGTCGATTTCGCCTACGCGATTCATACCGAGGTCGGCGATCACTGTGTGGGAGCCAAGGTGAACGGCAAGATTGTGCCTTTGAAGCACCAGGTCGAGAGCGGCGACACGGTCGAAATTCTCACGTCGCCGACGCAAACCCCGCACAAGGACTGGCTGAAGTTCGTGCGCACGTCGCGGGCGAAGACCAAGATCAAACATTGGATCAAGATCGAAGAACAAAAGCGCAGCGTGGAGATCGGCCGCCGGCTCCTGGAATCCGAATTCCGGAGGCACGGCAGGCCGCCTGCCCAGATGATGAAGTCGGCCGAGTTGGCCGCGGCGGCTCGACAATTAGGCTATGACACCACTGACGAATTAATTGCGTCCGTAGGTTTCGGTCATCTTCCGGCGGCCAACGTTTTGGAAAAGCTCACGTCATCTCAGACTGCGGCGTTGGACACACGCGCCGCTCCAGCGCCGCGCAAGTCGGTTGCCGGCAAGTCGGACGATAGAGGGGTGAAGGTCAAAGGGGCCCGCGACGTCTTGATGCAGCTGTCCCGCTGCTGCAATCCCGTTCCCGGTGACCGAATTTTGGGCTATATCACGCGTGGACGGGGGTTGACGATTCATGCCGTCGAGTGTCCCAACCTTGAGGCGCTCGATTACGACCGCGAACGTCTGGTGGAGGTCGAGTGGGACAGCGCCACGCCGAGCACGCATGCCGTGAAGGTCTCCGTGATGGCAGTGGACAGAACCGGCGTACTCGCCAATGTCTCATCGGCGATCGCCGAATGTCACGCCAATATCAGCCGAGCCGAGATTGCCACGCGAGAGGACCGCAAAGCTGTGCTCGACTTTATTGTCGAGATTTCCGGCACCGAGCACTTGGATCAGGTCTTGAAGGCCATCGAGCGGGTTGATGGGGTCATCACGGCCAGGCGGGTCAGGGCGTGGCAGGAAAAATAAGCAGGCCGCGCCTCGGACTTTCGCTCGCTGCGGCCTTCCCCACGGTCATTTTGAACAGCCTAAATCTTAACCTTCGTCTTAGGGGAGTTTGAACTGCAGCTTGGTGCCCTTCTCGAGCTTGAGACGCTCCGCCTCGCCCCCCCCAAGTTCCAACACGTACGTGGCCGGATCGTTTGGCTGATACTGAGGACATCCGTCGTCGGTTCTTGTGCAGATCGGCACATTCCGCGCGATGTGGATGATTTGTTTCTTTTCATTCATCCAAATGATGTCGAGCGGGATTTTTGTATTTTTCATCCAGAAGACCCAGGGCTGCGCCTGATCGAACGTAAACAGCATGCCGCGGTCTTTGGCCAGATGTTCCCGGTACATCAAGCCTTCGGCCCGTTTCTTCATGGTGTTCGCGATTTCCACCTGGATGACTGCTCCTCCCGGGAGCTGGATCGGGATGAGACCATCATCGGCTCGGGGAGAGGAGGCAAGCACGGTCAGGAGCGTCAGAGAGGAGGTAATGAGCCAGCGTTTCTGCACGGGCGAATCCTATCGATGCCTCCAGCATGAGTCAAGCAGGTGTCGTGTCATACCGGTACAGCCGGCCAGCCGCGCTCTGCCTTGCAATCCCGGCATAACCTATGCGATTCTCAGGCAACTGCGGAGGTCGTATGAAGGAAGTCAGAAAAGTGCATTACGTGAAAGGGGTTTTCGTCTGCCCCAAATGCCGCCAGTCCTATGTCCAGGAAAAGTGGATCGAATCCTGGCGCGTACGCTGCCATCGCTGCGACTATCGCGGCGCCTTGACCGATGTCTCTGTCGAAGAGCGCATGGAAGAGGAAACGTTTCGTCGGTGATCTGGAGCGATTGGAATCAGTTTCTTCCCCCCCTCGTTTTCTGTCTGGTTATATCTCAAGGTGCCTTCGGCTCCATATCCGCGTCTGCGGATCAATCCGGCACGGCTGCCGTACGGGTCTTGGTGGCCTATCACTCGCAATCCGGCAATACCGAGCGCATGGCCGAGGCTGTTGCAGAGGGCGCCAAAAGCCTGCCCAGTACAATTGTCGTGCTCAAGCGAGTGGGGCAGGTGACTGCAGATGATCTCTTCTCCGCTGATGCGATCGTCGTCGGGTCTCCCGTGTATTGGTCCAACATGTCAGGGGAAGTGAAGACCTTCTTCGACAACTGGCAATTCAAGTTCGGCGTCTTTCCTGAATTCAAAATGAAAAACAAAGTTGGCGCCGCCTTTGCCACCGGCGGTCAGATCTCGAGCGGCAAGGAAGTAACGATGCTGACGATCCTCGCAGCCATGCTCGGCAATCAAATGATCGTCGTCAGCGCAGGGGGAGCATTTGGCGCCTCGGCGACGACCGAAGGGGATAGTCCCGGTATCGATAAGAAAGAAGTAGCCGACGCGCAGTCTCTCGGACGACGGGTCGCTGAAGTTGCCGCCATGGTCAAGGCCGTCTCCTCGAAGTAGCCGGGCTTTTCCTTACTTTTTATTTTCGATTGAACGGCTCCTGTGAAGAACCGTATGCCTCGGTGTGGGAGGCAGGAAACGTCCATGCTGTTTCGGCGGAGAGCGGATCAGGAACTGACGGGATTGAGGAGGCGGTGTTCGTTCGCGGCAAGCTCGACGAAGGCTTGAATGTTCTTGCAACACCGGCCGCAGCAGCCGGCGTCCTTGAGTCCGAATCGTGCTTTGATCTGGCATGGCATCACAATGCCCGCACGTGCGGCATTGCGGACATCCGAGTCGGTGATCCCCTTGCACAAGCACAGATACATGAGG
>JBKPKC010000156.1:0-1962 GCA_046765595.1 Nitrospirota bacterium | reverse complement strand
CTCCTCTACGGGGCAGCTCTCTGCGCCGGATGGCTGCGGGTGGTGCCGATCGTCGGCAAAGCGGCGGTCGGGGCCCGTTATTTTGTGGTGTTGAACGCTGCCTTGGCAGTCGGGACACTCAAGTTTATGTTCGGCATGGCGCGGCCGACATGGAACCGCACGAAGCGGTCGGAAGAAGGGATGCGAACGGACGAGCGGAATTCTATCGGGTTGCCGGCCGACGTCGCGGAAGAGGAGCACCCCGCCGCGTGAGACAGAAAGGATTACTATGACGCCCGTGGGACCGAGCGAATGGTTATGGAAAGAGGGGTCCGGTTTTTATAACGATCAAGAGGCCGACCTGCTCCGTGAACCCTTCCTGCCGAACGAGCGGTTCGTGGCCGACCGGCGAGTGATGCAATTGTTCGAGGAACATGGAGGTCTCACACATGCCGGATCGCGGGCGCTTGAGGTGGGCTGCGGGAGATCTGCGTGGCTTCCCTATCTGGCCCGGACGACCGGATGCCAGCCGATGGGCATCGAGCTGGAGCCGTATGCTGCGAAATTGGCGCGAGTCAATTTGGCCGCAACCGGCGTGAAAGGGGACATTTACTGCCGCGATGCGTTCGATCTGAAGGCCAATGAGGATTTATGGGAAAGCATTGACCTGGTCTATTCGCTGGGTGTCATGGAACATCTGACGGACGTGTCCGAGAAGATCGCCGTTCTCGCTCGCTATGCGAAGCCTACGGGTCGAATCATCACGCTGGTGCCGAACCTGCAAGGCGTGAATTGGATGATGCAGCGCATGGCCAGTTTACGGGTATTGCAGGCGCACGTCGTGTATTCAGCGGACGCGCTTCGCACGGCCCATGAGAACGCGGGGCTGAAGACGATCGCTGCAGGCTACCTCGGCTTCATGAACGGGTTTCTCACCTCGGCGTTGGGTGAGTCGAAGGCGCGGTGGGCAGCGCACTACGGCGTCTGTCGAACGCTCGCGGTCTGCGGGGCGGTGTGGTTGCGAGCAGGACTTCCCACGAAAGAATGGCCCTGGGTCGCTCCGTGGGTGTTCTATGTGGGGAGCAAGGCATAACCGACGCGTCAGGACCCTCTGCTGAACCAGTGAACAGAGCGCCCAGACGGTGTCGGTGCCCGTCTTAGGGTCCGGTCGTCAATCGCAGGTTTACAGGCGGCGCCGGTGCGGCGGTGTCGCTCGAGGCGACCAGCAATTGTGACGGCACTTTCACCAGGAAGGCATCCAATCGGTTCCCGCCCATGTTGCTGGTCCAGATGAAGTACTTGCCGCTGATGTCTAAATTGCCTTTCGGATATTTGCCGTAGTCGGATCCTCCTCCCGCAGCGCTCATATCGGTCATCACGGGTGCGACGATGAGTTGATCGTGGGTGGTATCCAGTCGAAAGCACACGACTTCATTCTGCGCCGACCCGTAATCGAGGTTGCTACCGCAAGCGAATTGTTGATTCATCGCGACCCCGGATTTGGCGTTCAAATGCGACAGGTGATTGACGGGATTCATATTCCAATTGTTGCTGTAAAACACCGTCGGCCCTTTCAAGCTGCCGGGGAGACTGAACGTGATGGCTGCGCCCGGCATCGAGTTCCAGTTATCCATCCCGAGGGCATAGCCGTAGCCCATATCGGCATGTCCCAAGCCGCCGTTTTGATCCAGCACGATGGTTTGCGCCCCCGTTTGTAAGTCGATGAACACGTTCTCGAGACCGTTGAGGCCGTCGGTGTTTTCCTCGATCATCAGATAGCGCCCGCTTTTATCGATGTGGCATTCGTCGTACTCGCCGATCTTGGCAAAGAACTTATACAGCCGCGTCGACTCGTTAAAGACGAAACAACCGAGATCCTCGCTCGTGCTGGAGACGCGCAACGTGGCACTGTGGACCAAATCGTCGTTGCTGGAATGCATCTGCCAGACATAACGGCCGCTCCCGAATTGTGAGGTGATGTCG
>JBKPKC010000155.1:0-15424 GCA_046765595.1 Nitrospirota bacterium | reverse complement strand
ACCAAGTTTTTCCTGGAACATTTCGGGCTCCAGGACATCAGCCAGCTGCCTCCGCTTCGTGAATTCAAGGAGCTAGGGGAAGCGGAGCAGGCGCTTCTTCCGATGGAGCAGGAATCGGTGGACCGGGAAGCGACCGCAGTTCCTGTCTCGGAGTCGGCCCCCGCACCCGATCAGGAGCTGGAATCTTCCTGGGAACCGCAGGTCTTGATGCCGGAACCGGTCGAGCAGGCTTGACGCGCGCAATAACGTGCGTAGACTGCCGTTAAGTTACTGCCTTCGAGTCCGACGCCTTTCGTCTTCTATGACACTGCGACTTAAGTAGACCCAGCCGAGTTGGCTCGCCTCACCTCAGTAAGCAGGGCTGATGGTCTCCTACTGCGCGCTTGGACGATCACCGCTTAGCTAGTCATACGATGGACTTGTGTGCGCGTTCGGCGAGCAAAGGAGACCAACAGCCCTTGCCTCTCCCTTGCATTTCATCTTTTTGCTTTGTTAGACTCCCCAATCCTGATCTAAGTCATTGAAAGACGCTCCTTTCTTGGTTGTCACCCTGTCGAGGAACACGAGGCACCACCTATGATGAAAGCATGGCTTCTGGACGAGATGTTTCGATTCCGGCGCGCGTTGCTGACCGTTGAAGGCACGCAAGGGGAATGGGGAGCGGGCGACTCCATCGCTGAGGAGGAGGAACTGCCTCCGCCGCCTGCCAACGTGGCGGCAAAATGCGGGAACGGTCGGATTACGATCACCTGGGACCCGGTCCCGGACGCCATGTATTACAACCTGTATTTTCAGACGACGAAGGGCGTCCAGATCAAGTTTTCAGAATTGACCAGACCCATCGCGGGTCCGGAGGATTTCAAAACGGTGATCGGCGTCAAGAAAGAGAAAGCCACCTGCTTGGAAGGTGCCCAGTCTCCTTTCGTCCACGACGACCTCGCCAATGGCAGCTGCTACCACTATGTCGTGACGGTCGTGACGCCGAAAGGCGAAAGTCCGGAATCGCAAGAGGTGATGGCGATTCCGTCCCCGTATCTCCTGGCGGCCTGTATCGGTCAAGAAGGCGTCGACGAAGGAGAGTTCAGTTCGCCGACCGGCATCACGCTCGACAAAGAAGGCAATCTCTACGTCGCCGACACAGACAACCACTCGATCCAGAAGTTCGACAAAACCGGCAAATTCGTTGCCCGCTGGGGCGGCGAGCCGTCCTCTCAGGAAGGGAACTTCTACTATCCCCGCGGGTTGGCGGCCGGCGCGAACGACAGCATGTATGTCGCCGACAGCGGCAATAACCGCGTGCAGAAGTTCGATCTCGACGGCAACGCCATGCAGGCCTGGGGCAAATTCGGCTTCGCCTGGCGGGGCGCCGATATGGGCAAGTTCGATGTCCCATGGGGGATCGCGACGGATCAGGAAGGCAACCTCTACGTATCCGACACCAGCAATGCCCGCATTCAAAAATTTAAAGCGGACGGGACGCCCCTGGTGAAATGGGGCCGCGACGGAAGCTTCGACGGCGCATTCTTTTTTCCTCGCGGCGTGGCGGTGGATTTCGTCGGCAACATCTATGTGGCTGATGAAGGGAACAACCGGGTTCAAAAGTTCGATGCCCGCGGGAGTTTCCTGACGAAGTGGGGCCGCGAAGGCTCCGGACCTGGCCAGTTCAAGGCGCCCTGGGGCATCGCCTGCGATGCGCTGGGCAACATCTACGTCGTGGATACCGGCAATCATCGGATCCAGAAGTTCGACGGCAACGGCACTTTCCTGTGCGCCTGGGGCAATCGAGGAAAATCTGAAGGGCAATTGAATTTTCCCTACGGAATCGCGGTCGACAAGGAAGGGTGCGTGTACGTCGTCGACAGCGGCAACAATCGGGTCTTGAAGTATGTGCCGACCGAAGAGGAAATCCACCGGGGCAAGGATGAGAAACCCAAGTCCCAGGCGCCGAACGCCACTCCGGCTCCGAGCAACGTCGCGGTGAAAGCCGGCGATACCGAGACCTTCCTCAGTTGGATCGAAGTCCCCGCCGCCGTCTCCTACAATCTTTACTTCAACACGTCGCCGGTGCTGACGAAGCAAAGTGGGACGAAAATCGAAGGCATCACCAATCCGTTCACGCACACCGGCTTGACGAACGACACCGCCTACTTCTATGCCGTGGCGGCGGTGTTCGACGGCGACATCGAGAGCGAGCTTTCGAACGTCGTGAACGCCACGCCGGTGTTGATCGACATTACGGCGCCGCAAAACCCCTATGCCGTCATCAATCACGGCGCGTTCATGACCAACTCGCCGGAAGTGGTCGTGACCATTTCTGCGAACGACATCGACACGGGCGTCGGTGCCTACTATGTCTCCGAAGCGCCGATGACGCCGATGGCCGGCACGCCGGGCTGGGTCGAGGTGGCGCCCGCCTTGAAATTCGGGGCCACGATTCCTTTCATTCTCTCTCCGGGCGACGGTCAGAAGACGATTTACGTCTGGTTCAAGGATGTCGGCGGGAACGTATCGACCCCGGCCAGTGCATCGATTCTGGTCAATACGTCGGGCTATCTCTGTGTCTCTCGCTGGGGGCGGTCGGGGCGTGGGGCGTCCCTCTTGCACGGCGGCGAATTCATGGCGCCGATGTATGGTCTGTGTGCGGACCAGCAAGGCTCGCTGTTCGTCGTCGACAACGGCAACAATCGCATCCAGAAATTCGATAACGCTGGCAACTTCATCATTCTGTGGGGCAACTTTGGCTCCGCAAACGCCAACTTCCACAATCCCACGGGCATCGCCTGCGACGGCAAAGGCGACGTGTGGGTGGTCGATACCAACAACCACCGGGTCCAGAAATTCGACGGCAAGCTCGGCGGCTATCTCATGAAGTTCGGTTCGCGTGGCAACGGCGAGGGCCAGTTCAATTCCCCCTGGGGAATCGCCGTCGACCGCGTACGAGGGTACGTGTATGTCGTCGACAGCGCCAACTTCCGCGTGCAGAAGTTCGACATGACGGGCGAGTTCATCATGTCGTGGGGCAGTTTCGGCAACGGGGACGGCCAATTCTATTTCCCGCGCGGCATCGCGGTGGATCAGTCGGACGGGGCCGTCTACGTCGTCGATATGGGCAACCACCGGGTGCAGAAATTCGACACGAGCACGAACGTGTTGCCGCAGTTGCTCACGAAGTGGGGTGGCAGCACCGAGGCCGGCCATGCCAGCAGTCCGTTGTCGCAGGAGGCCGGCCAACTTCGGTCGCCCTGGGGCATTGCGATCGATGCGGCCGGAGACGTCTTCGTGACGGACACCGGCAATCACCGGATCGAGAAATTCGACAAGGAAGGCAACTTCATCACGCAATGGGGCGGGTACGGCAACGGCGACGGCCAATTCAACTTCCCGTACGGGCTCGCGGTTGATGCGAAGGGCAGCGTGTTCGTCGTCGACAGCGGCAATACCCGCGTGCAGCAGTTCATGCCGGCCGACGAGGGCAGCGAGCGGCTGCAGGAAGTGGCCGAAGCGGCGGCGGAAATCGAGAAAGCCCAGCAACCCCAAAAGGCCTGACGGCCCCGATCACGGAGGATCATGCTCGAGAAGGAACCACGCCTCGGACTCACGTATGACGACGTGGTTCTGGTGCCTTCGAAATCGGCCGTTCTTCCCAGTGAAGTCGACGTCCGCACACAGCTGACACGGAACATCCAGATCAACATTCCCATCATCAGCTCCGCGATGGACACGGTCACCGAATCCCGTCTGGCGATCGCCATGGCCCGCGAAGGCGGGGTCGGCATCATCCATCGGGTGCTCACAGCGGCCGACCAGGCGGCGGAAGTCGACCGGGTCAAGAAGTCCGAGAGCGGCATGATCCTTGATCCGGTGACCATCTCGCCGGATCAAACCATCCGGGATGCGCACCAGCTCATGGCGAAATACCGGATTTCGGGCATTCCCGTCACGAAGCAGAAGAAGCTCGTCGGCATCCTGACTAACCGCGATCTCCGGTTCGAGACACGTCTCGACCTCAAGGTCTCGCAGGTCATGAAGCGCGACAAGCTCATCACGGCCCCGGAGGGGACGAGCCTCGAGAAAGCGCGGGAAATTCTTCACGAGCATCGGATCGAAAAATTGCCGGTCGTGAACAGGCACGGCGAGTTGAAAGGGCTGATCACGATCAAGGACATCGAAAAGCGGATCAAATATCCGAACGCCTGCAAGGACGCCCACGGCCGGTTGCGCGTCGGTGCGGCCGTCGGTGTCGGTCCCGATACGGAAGAGCGGGTTGCGCATCTGAAAAAAGCGGGAGTGGACCTCGTCGTCGTCGATACGGCGCACGGACACTCACAGGCCGTGCTCGAGACCGTCAAGATGATCAAACGCCAGCATCCGGGGATGGAGTTGATTGCCGGGAACATCGCCACCGCCGAGGCGGCGAAAGATTTGTTGAAGGCGGGCGTGGACGCGGTCAAGGTCGGCGTGGGACCGGGCTCGATCTGCACGACCCGCATCGTGTCGGGATCAGGCATGCCGCAACTGACGGCCATCGCGGATTGTGCGAAGATGTTGGACGGCAGCGGCGTGCCGATCGTGGCCGACGGAGGCATCAAATTTTCAGGAGATATCAGCAAAGCCTTGGCGGCCGGTGCCTCGACGGTCATGCTGGGCGGATTATTGGCGGGGACGGAGGAATCGCCGGGCGAAACCGTACTGTACCAGGCGAGAACCTATAAGGTATACCGGGGCATGGGATCGATCGGCGCCATGGAACGAGGGGGTGGCGATCGGTACGGCCAGAGCGGACGCGCGCCGCAAAAACTCGTGCCGGAAGGCATTGAGGGGCGCGTGCCTTACAAGGGACCGTTGTCCGCGGTCATCTATCAGCTCGTCGGCGGTGTGAAGTCGGGCATGGGCTATTGCGGCTCTAAAACGATTCCCGATCTCCAGAAGAACGCGACGTTCATCCGGCAGACCGTTGCCGGACTCAGGGAAAGCCATGTGCACGACGTCATCATTACCAAAGAAGCCCCGAATTATCGCATGGATTGGGAGTGACACCGAGCGAGCAATCGGCTGCCAGGGCCCAGCTTCAGCAACAATCGAGTCATCCCGCCTGAAGTCAGATCTTGGTCTCGTGAAGAATGTGAGTTCGTCGCCGATGGCTGAATGCTGACCGCTGAAAGCTGATTCATGGAACTTTGGCACGACAGGATCCTCGTCCTCGACTTCGGATCGCAGTACACTCAGCTCATCGCGCGCCGCATTCGCGAGGCGCAGGTCTATTCGCAAATTCTTCCCTGTACCGTGCCGCTGGCGACGGTGCTGGCCTATCGGCCGCAGGGCATCGTCCTGTCCGGCGGCCCTTCGAGCGTCTACGAAAAAAAAGCCCCCAGCGTCGCGAAGGAGCTGTTCGAGCAGGGGATTCCGATCCTCGGCATCTGCTACGGCATGCAGCTGGTCACCCATTTGACTGGGGGGCAGGTGGCCAAGTCCAAGCATCGGGAATATGGGCGCGCGGAGCTGACCATCGATGATGCCGGCGACCTCTTCGCTGGAATCGGGACCACCGGTTCAACCATCGTCTGGATGTCGCACGGCGACCGCATCGAACGGATGCCTCCCGGCTTTCGGGCCATCGCCCACACGAGCAATTCACCCGTCGCCGCCATGAAGCAAGACGATGGCAAGCGGCGGATCTACTGCCTGCAGTTCCATCCCGAAGTCGCGCACACCCCGGACGGCGCACGACTGCTTCGAAACTTCGTGTATCAGATTTGCGGCTGCAAGCCGACATGGACCATGCAGTCATATGTCGACACGGCGGTCAAGCAAATCCGCGAGCAAGTAGGGAAGGAGCGCGTGATTTGCGCCTTGAGCGGAGGGGTCGATTCATCAGTGGCGGCCGCACTCACCCATCGCGCGATCGGCGATCAACTGACGTGCATCTTCGTCGATAACGGCGTCTTGCGAGCAGGCGAACGGGATCAGGTGCAAAAGACGTTCGCGTCCCAGTTACATCTCAATCTCCGCCTCTTGGATCGACGCGAGCAATTTTTGGCTGTGTTGAAGGGCGTGACCGACCCTGAGCGAAAACGGAAGAACATCGGCCGCCTCTTCATCAAGAATTTCGAGGCTGAAGCAAAAAAGTTGAAGGGCGTCAAATTTCTTGTGCAGGGAACACTGTATCCGGATGTGATCGAGAGCATCAGCTTCAAGGGACCTTCAGCGACCATCAAGACGCATCACAACGTCGGCGGCCTGCCCGCGCGGATGCGGCTGAAGCTGATTGAACCCTTGCGGGAGTTGTTCAAAGACGAAGTGCGGGTACTGGGAGCGGAATTAGGCCTGCCCGACGAAATCATCTGGCGGCAGCCGTTCCCAGGTCCGGGGCTGGCCATTCGGGTGTTGGGAGCAGTGACAAAGGAACGTCTGGGCATCCTCCGCGCGGCAGAAACGATTGTCGACCAGGAAATACGAGGCGCCGGACTCTATAGGGACATCTGGCAGGCCTTCGCCGTCTTGCTGCCAATTCGAACGGTCGGCGTGATGGGAGACCAGCGGACCTACGAATACGTCGTGGCGATCCGCGCAGTCACCAGCTTGGACGGGATGACTGCCGATTGGGCGAAGATTCCTCCCGAGGTGTTGGGGCGGATGTCGAATCGCATCATCAACGAGGTGAAGGGCGTGAATCGCGTCGTGTATGACATCAGCTCCAAACCGCCGAGCACGATTGAGTGGGAGTAGGTGAGGATGAAAGCTATTGGTCTCCCTTGCTCGCCGAACGCGCGCACCAGATCAATCGTATTGCTAGAACGTCGGTGCTCGTCCAAGCGCGCAGTATGTGACCAATAGCTTTCATCCCTCGAAATAGCGTTAAGCGAGCTTGGAGGGAATATTTCAGGAGTCATGGAAGTACGATTGCAAAAGCTCATTGCCGGGACGGGTCTCGCCTCGCGGCGGAAGGCTGAAGCTTTGATCGCCGCCGGCCGAGTGATGGTCAACGGCAAGACCGTCACCGAGCTCGGGACCAAGGTCGATCCCGAGCGGGATCATGTGAAGGTCGACGGCAAGCATCTGAGCGCCGCTCAGCCGTTCGTCTATCTGATGTTGAACAAGCCGAAGAACGTCGTGTCGACTTTGGATGATCCCGGCGGCCGGACGACGGTCAAGGATTATCTGCACGGCGTGTCCGTCCGAGTGTTCCCTGTCGGGCGCTTGGATTTTGACAGCGAAGGCTTGATGTTGCTGACGAACAACGGCGAGCTTGCACAGGCAATGCTGCATCCGCGGTATCACGTGCCAAGGACGTACCTGATCAAGGTGAAGGGTGTCCTGACCGACGATGAGATTAGAAGCCTGGAGCAGGGTGTGAGGCTCGAGGACGGCATGACCGGTCCGGCGCAGGTGCGGAAAATCCGCAAAGTCGAGGCCAATTCCTGGCTGGAGATCACCATCCGGGAGGGACGCAAACATCAAGTGAAGCGCATGCTGGAAGCGGTCGGTCATCTGGTCATCAAGCTGCTGCGGATCCGGATGGGATCTCTCATACTCGGCGACCTGCAGCCCGGCGAGTTTCGTTTTCTGACCGACCGGGAAGCGAATGCCCTGCGTCGCCTGGTCGAGGAGCGTGTGGCCTCAGTCGAGGAATCGCCGCCGGCCAATGCATCACGGCGGCCTGAAAAGCGAGAAGGTTGGGCGAGATCGAGAAAGATAAAAAGGAATCGCAGGGGGCGGTCGTTTGCAGCGAAACGATGAAGCCTGATTGTCGAGTCTGAGTTGGCCGGACGATCAAAAAAGGCCCTCCGGTGAAGAAAGCGAGTGTGGCGTGAAACAGAGAACCCATCGATGCGGAGAATTAAACAAGGCTCACGTGGGGCAGACCGTCGTTCTGCAAGGGTGGGTGCAGGGACGGCGCGACCACGGTATGGTGATGTTTATCGATTTGCGCGACCGGACGGGCATCACACAAGTGGTGTTCAATGCCGAACGGAACCGTGACGTCCATAAAGCCGCCCATACGCTGCGAAGCGAATGCGTGGTGTCCGTGACGGGTCAAGTCACGGCGCGTCCGGCGGATTCGAAGAACCCGAATCTGTCGACCGGCGACGTGGAAGTGTTCGTGGATGCCGTGGAAATTTTGAATGAGGCCAAGACGCCGCCCTTCGTGATCGAGGACGATGCCGAAGTGACCGAAGGCATCCGGCTGAAGTATCGCTATCTCGATTTGCGCCGGCCCAAGATGCAGCGGCTCTTGAGTCTTCGGCACAACATCGTGCAGGCCGTACACGGGTTTCTCAACAGGGAGGGCTTCCTTGAGGTGGAAACGCCGATCTTGACGAAAAGCACGCCGGAAGGCGCACGGGACTATCTCGTGCCGAGCCGAGTCAATCCCGGCCAGTTTTTCGCGCTTCCCCAATCGCCTCAGCTGTTCAAGCAGGTGTTGATGGCGAGCGGCGTGGACCGCTATTACCAGATCGCCCGTTGTTTCCGGGACGAGGATCTCCGCAACGATCGCCAGCCGGAATTTACCCAGATCGATCTCGAGATGTCCTTCGTCGACCGTGAACAGGTCATGGCACTGATGGAGCGGATGATCGTGACGGTGTTTCGCGAGGCGGGCGGGGTCCAGCTTCCGACCCCGTTCCCTCGCATGACCTATGGGGACGCGGTGGGGCGCTATGGGTCGGACAAGCCGGACCTTCGGTTTGAGATGCCTCTGTATGACGTCACCGCCTTCGGCGCCACCAGCGAGTTCAAGGTCTTTCGAGAAGCCGCTGGAAAGGGCAAGATCGTCAAGGCCTTGATTGTGAAGGGTGGGCACACCATCGCGCGAAGCCGCATCGACGCGCTGGGCGAAACGGCCAGAAGCTTCGGAGCGAAGGGACTCGCCTGGCTCAAAATTGCGGCCGACGGCCAATTGGATTCGGTGATCGCAAAGTTCCTCGATCCGAAGGCGTTTGCCGCCGCCTTGCCGGAGGCCAAGCCCGGCGATCTCGTACTGTTCGGTGCGGATACGCCGGCCGTGGTCCACGACGTGCTGGGGCGGCTGCGGCTGCTCCTTGGCGAGGAACTCAATCTCATCGACCGGTCGGCCTGGAAACCGGTGTGGGTGACTGATTTCCCCCTGCTCGACTATTCGCAGGAGGAAAAACGCTATATCTTCATGCACAATCCCTTTGCCGCGCCTCTGGACGAAGATCTGCCGCTATTGGACTCGGAGCCGCTGCGCGCCCGCGCCAAGGCGTATGACATGGTGCTCAACGGTAACGAGATCGGCGGGGGCAGCATCCGCAACCATCGCAGCGACGTCCAGTTGCGGATTTTGGACCTGCTCGGGATCAGCAAAGAGCAGGCGCAGGCCAAGTTCGGATTCCTGTTGGAGGCGTTGGACTACGGCGCGCCGCCTCACGGCGGCATTGCGTTCGGCCTCGACCGGCTCATCATGCTGCTGGGCGGCGCCGAATCGATTCGCTATGTGATCGCTTTTCCGAAGACGCAACGCGCGCAGGATCCCTTGACCGATGCTCCGTCCGCCGTGACACCTGAACAATTGAAGGAAGTGTGCATCAAGCTCGACCTGATTGAATAACCGGATGTTCAAAAAGGCCAACTTTTTCACCCGCCCGACCCAGGCGCGCCAGGACGCGCCGCTCCGCTGGCAAGGCCGCCAACATCCGGAGAAGGCCTCGTGATGGCCGGCAATACCTTTGGTCACATCCTCACCGTGACGTCCTTCGGTGAAAGCCACGGCCCGGCGATCGGCTGCGTCGTCGACGGCTGTCCTCCGGGCCTCGCACTTTCTGCCGGCGATATCCAACATGATCTCGACCGTCGCAAACCCGGCACCTCCCGCCATGTCACTCAACGGCAGGAATCCGACACAGTCGAAATCCTCTCCGGGGTCTTTGAGGGGAAAACGACCGGTACGCCGATCGCCTTGCTCATCCGCAACGAGGACGCGCGGAGCAAAGACTACGGCACATTGATCGACACCTTCCGGCCGGGCCATGCCGACTATACCTACTGGCAAAAATACGGGATACGGGACCACCGGGGCGGGGGGCGGGCTTCCGCCCGGGAGACGGCCGTTCGCGTAGCGGCGGCGGCGATCGCCAGGAAATGGCTGAGAGAAAGCTACGGCATCGTCATTCACGGATACTTGAGTCAGTTGGGACCGCACGAGGTGCCGTTCAAGTCATGGGATGCCGTGGGAGAGAATCCGTTTTTTGCGGCAAACCAGGACGTCGTTGCCAAGCTCGAATCGTTCATGGACGAGCTGCGGAAGGCCGGCGACTCGGCCGGCGCGCGCATCACGGCTATGGCCGAGCACGTGCCCGTCGGATGGGGTGCTCCCGTGTATGCCAAGCTCGATGCGGATTTGGCGGCGGCCATGATGAGCATCAACGCGGTGAAGGCCGTGGAAATCGGCTCAGGGTTCGCCTCGGTCACCCAGCGGGGATCCGAACATGGCGATGAGCTCACGCCCCAGGGGTTCGTCACGAACCATGCAGGCGGCATTCTGGGCGGGATTTCCACCGGCCAAGACATCGTCGTGACGATCGGCATCAAGCCGACGTCGAGCATCCGTCTTTCACGCCGCTCCATCGACAAGCAGGGGAATCCGGTGACCGTCGAAACCAACGGCCGCCACGATCCGTGTGTCGGCATCAGGGCCACCCCAATCGCCGAAGCCATGATGGCACTGGTGCTGATGGACCATGCCTTGCTCCACCGCGCCCAGAACGCAGACGTCCGCACGCCCACGCCGCGCATCGCCGGTTCGATGCAGGGCGCGTCGAAAGAGCATCGGACGCCGATCGCCAAGCTCAATCCGGACCCGCACGAAGCCTGATGCGTCACATGACATAGCGTTCGCCCGCATGCCCCCTCCTTCTGACGACGGCCGCATCCTCGACATCCAGCACGCGCAAATCTACCGCGGCGATACGTGTGTCTTCGGCGATCTGTCGTTTGTCCTCGAGAACGATCAGCACACGGCCATTCTCGGTCCGAACGGGGCAGGCAAGTCGACCATTCTCAAGCTGCTGGCAGGCGACGTCCACGCCGTGCCAAAAGATGAGACGGTCATCCGGTTGTTCGGCGAGACTCAATGGAACGTCTGGGACGTCCGGAAGCGGTTGGGCATCGTCTCACACGATTTGCAGCATCACTACATGGAGCAGGTGACCGGTCTGAAAGTGGTGCTCTCGGGCTATCATGCCAGCATCGGGACTTACGGCCATCAGGATTTCAGCTATGCGCACATCGCGCGGGCGCGGACCGTGATGGAGGATTTGGGCATCGGAGCCATGACCGACCGTCGATATGGGGCGATGTCGACCGGCGAGCAGCGGCGGTGTCTGCTGGCGCGTGCGCTGGTCCACGGTCCGTCCGTGCTGGTGCTCGATGAGCCCACCAGCGGGCTCGACTTGACCGCGACCTTTCATTATCTGGATCTCGTGCGCGGCTACATGCGCAAAGGCAAGACGGTGTTGCTGGTCACCCACCACATTCACGAGATTCCGCCGGAAATCCGACGAGTGGTGCTGCTGAAGAAAGGAAAAATCCTCGAGGACGGCGAAAAGGGCAGCGTGCTTTCAGAGAGGAATCTCAGCCAGCTCTTTGATTGTCAGGTCACCCTGGTCCATGCCAACGGCTGGTATCAAGCCGTGCCAGGAGGCTGAAACAATCGTTTCTCACCAACCCTCCCGCGCACATCTCCTCGCCGCAGCCTTGCCGACAGGGTGTATGAGCTTGCGGCTCACCCATGTATGTGGTTGTCTAGCCGCCCGCGAGTGTGACCGTGAAGGTCAGGTCGGCCTCGGCTCTCCGCACTTTGACGCTCACGCGCTGCCCGGGCATCGTCCGTTCGATGAGATAATTTTTGAGATGCGCCGCATCCAGGATTTCCACGTCCTCGATCGCCAATAAAATGTCGTGCTTTTGAATGCCGGCGGCCTTCGCAGGCTCCGAGACGTCTTTCACGGCCATCCGCCACTTCGTACCGTCTTTGACCGCCGTCATGTGGATGCCCAGCTTCGAAAAGGCCAGCGGCTTTCCGTCGATGGCCGCTGCGACGATGCGGGAAGCCAGCGTGGCAGGAATCGCGAAGGCCATCTGGCTGCAAAAGACATGGCTTTCGTCCTTCTCCGTTTGGATGACGGCGTGCATGATGCCGACGATTTCGCCAGCTTGGTTATAAAGCGCTCCTCCGGAATTCCCGCTGCAGGCCGACAAATCGGCTTGCACGAGCCTGGTCTCGACCGTTTGCAAATAGGTATTGGTATTGCCGATCCTGCCGAACGCCATTGTCGGACCCCACCCCATCGGATAGCCGACCGTGAAGACGTCGCTGCCCACGAGCGGCGGTTCGCTCGCAAATGTGGTGATCGCGTCGAGTATGGGCCGGTCTTTTTGGTTCAGGCGGTACACGACGATGTCGAGGAACGCACTGTCCCCGACGATCTGTGCAACAAGCTCGTGAAGATCGGTCGTGAGGATATGAATAACCTTGGGGACAATGTGTCCGGTCGGACTGGGTTTTTCCACGGCGTGCCTTGCGGTGGCGATATAGCCGTCATGGAGATGGAATCCGGTCCCGCGAATCTTGATTTTGCCGGGTTTGTCGGGGGTGCGGGGGTCTTGAGTGTCTTCGAGGATACCGACGGTCGCCCGCTTGGCGCGCTCGATGACCTCTGCTTGGGTCCCTGCCTCTGCAAAGGCATGCGCCGCGGCGCTTGAGGGGATTACGAGCAGGCAGGTCAAGAGGCCACGGGTCAGAAGCATGAAAAGATCCTTTTCCTATATGAGGGCCTGGCCGCACAGTATAATGGGCTTCGATCGCCAATGACAGGGGAGCCGCCATGAAGACGTCGTGTGCCGCGATCTGTGCGTTCGCTGCCGTCCTGAGCTACGGGATGGTCTGCGCGGCAGAGTCCAAAGAGGGCGGCGATGCGTCATTCTCACAGAAGGTAGGCCAAGGAGCCAAGAAGATCGGAGACGCAATCGCAGAGGGTTTCAAGAAGACGGCGAAAAAGCTTGAAGACAAGCACGTCCCGGAGAAGGTGGAACAGAAATTCAAGAAGGCGGCGGACAAGACCGCCGAAGGCTTTGGAAAGGCCGAGCGGAAAATCAAGGAAAAACTGGCCGATTGATCGTCTGGGCGCGTCACGCCATCGTTATTTTTTGCGGAAGCCAAAAAACGAACCGGCTCCTGCGGCTCCCGCCGAAGGCAGAAAGCCCGTCAGCATATTCCTCAAGCCTTCCGCCTCCCCATGAAGCCATTGCACCGTACGGCCGACCTGTTGCTCCAGGGCGCTCCAGTCCACGTCGATCCAGCCGGTGGCCTTCATGGCTCCGATGACGGCCAATCCGACGGCCGCCAGCATGGCGGCGATTCGCAAGAAGCGGCGAAAGGCCCACCCGAGAATGAAGCCGCCAAGATAGCTTCCGCCCAATTGCGCCATGGTCGGTGAGGTGTAATTGCCGATCCATGAGGCCAGCCCGCCGATAGTGGCGACTGCAACGGCGACGAATGATTTGGCCGCCCACGGGGGGTCGGCCATGACGGTGGCCCAAGCCGACGGCGCAGAGGGAGCGGAGGAACAGGCATCTTCTTCAGCCATGCGGACTCCAGATTCTAAAGCTGTCGTGGGGAGAAGGTATCGCAGAGCTCGGGGTTGCCGCTTTCCAATCCTTTGCGGAGCCACGTCTTGCGCTGCTCGGAACTCCCATGGGTCCAGCTCTCCGGCTGCACGTACCCGCGGGACATCTTCTGCAGACGGTCGTCACCGATCGCGGCCGCCGCCGCCAACCCCTCTTCAAAATCTCCGGGCTCGATCAAGCCGCGCTCACGATTGGCGTGAAAGCCCCATACTCCGGCCAGGCAGTCGGCCTGGAGCTCCATGCGGACGGACAGGGCATTGCCTTCCGCTTCTCCGGACTGGCGCTGGAGCCGACCGACTTTTTCGGCGATTCCTAAAAGATTTTGGACGTGATGACCGACCTCGTGGGCGATGACATACGCCTGCGCAAAATCGCCTTGAGCGCCGAGCCGCTGGGACATCTCTTTAAAGAAGGACACATCCAAATACAGCTTACGGTCTTGCGGACAGTAAAACGGCCCGACCGCCGAGGAGGTTGTCCCGCAGGAAGATTGCACGGCGCCGGTGAACAACACCAGGTGCGGATTTTCGTACCGTCGTCCTTCTTGGGGAAGCAGCTGCTGCCAGGTATCTTCGGTGTCGGCCAGTACGACCGAGGCGAATCGGCCGATCTCGTCTGTCACCGGACCGGTCGGCACCGATTCAACGGGTGCCTGCGTCGTGGACTGGAACCCGCTCATCAGATCGATCAGCGCCAACGGATTGATACCGGTGAAATAGCTGACGGCCAGGACGAGCACGATGCCGCCGATCCCCATGCCGCCGACGCTCGCAGGTCCCAAGCCGCGCCGGTCTTCTACATTCTCGCTTTCCCGTTGCCCCTGCCAGCGCACGAGACAGCCTCCCTACCGTGAGCCCTTTCACCCACGATACTGCCACCGCACCGAGAAGTCCAGGTGTGCGATGACGGAACCGCGAGGCCTTCAGCCGAAGGCCTCGCGCGTGAAGGACAGAAGTCGCCCTCAATTATTATTGGAGGGCAGGCCCCCCGCGATCTGCGAGAGATCTTTGGGATAGAGCACGATCTCGATTCGCCGGTTGGAAGAGCGACCTTCTTCGGAGTCGTTGCTCGCGATGGGATGAGTATCGGCGTATCCGGCGGCCGACAAGGTTTGCGGCTGCACTCCGCCTTGATCGATGAGGTAGCGCACCACCGTCGTCGCACGGGCGGTGGACAGCTCCCAATTCGTTTTAAACTTGTCCTGAAGTTTGCTGCTGATGGGAACGTTGTCGGTATGGCCTTCAATTCTAATGTGCTTATCCGTGACTTTATTCAAGACATCGCTGACCTGCTTTAATACTGTTAATCCCGCCGGCTTGATGACGGCACGGCCGGAATCAAACAGCACGCGGTCAACCATGTTGATCGTGAGACGGTCGCGGACCTGTTGTATCTTGATGTTGCCCTTGGCGATCTCGTCCTTGAGCGACTGGGACAATTCTTCTTGAGTCTTCGTCAGGCGTCGAATCTCATCTTCTTTGGCCGCATGTTCGCGTTCAAGGCGGGCCTTGTCCTCCGCTTCCGCCTTGAGGCGTTTCCGTTCCTCGTCCAGACTGGCCGACAGTTGGGATTGCTCCTGCTGGAGCCGGGCCTTTTCTTCCGCTTCCGCCTTGAGACGTTTCCGCTCCTCGTCCAGACTGGCCGACAGTTGGGTTTGCTCTTGCTGGAGCTGCTCGCGTTCCTTGGCCAGCCGGGCCTTCTCCTCCGCCTCGGCCTTCAGGCGCTGGCGTTCCTGCTCCAGCGTGGCGGCCAGCCGGGACTGCTCCTGACGGAGCTG
>JBKPKC010000154.1:0-7951 GCA_046765595.1 Nitrospirota bacterium | reverse complement strand
TGAACGTCCACAAGAACGTCGAGATCAACAATCGCTGGGTGCGTTTCGCAAAGTTCTTTCTCCAAGTGGACAACATTGGAAATATGAAATACGCGGCCTCCGGCCAGGTGATTACGGGTGAAACTACTGCACAAGCCGCAGGGTCTCAAGCCTTCTTCGCCGGGTACGGACGAGCCATTTACGGCGGCGTGACGTTGGGCCTGTTCTAACTCCGAGTTCCATGCGAAGGGGCAAGGCCATGTGCGGCCCCTTCGCGTTGATTTCATTACCGACCCACCGTATAGTTGGATCAGACCTTCCAGTTGTCTTGGAGCGCGCTCTTGATCCTATCCGCACGACTCCTGCTCGTCATGGCAATCGTCATTCTGCCGGGGCTGCTCAACCCCGGCGCTCTTCTTGCCGCGCCCGCCGATCCGGGCAAACGCGCCGTCGAGCAGGCGACCGAGCTGTGGAAATCCGGCGATGCGGATGGCGCGATTGCATCACTGCATAAAGCGACTGAGTCCGGAGGGTCTGCTGAAGCCTATCACCTGTTGGGCCAGATCTACTTTAAAGCCAAGAAAAAGCCTCGCGAGGCGGCCGAGGCGTTTTCGCATGCGCTTAGACTGAAGCCGGCTTATCCTGACGCCCTCAACGATCTGGCCGAAGTCTATCTGGCGCAAGGAAAGGCGACCGAGGCCGAACAGACACTCAAACGAGCCATTGAGGTCGATCCCAAGCATGAAGATTCCTATCTCGATCTCGCGCGGCTTTATGAAAGCCGGCACGACCTGTCCTCGGCGATGCAGGTCTATCAGCGCCTGCTGGCCGTTCGTCCAACCAGTGCCGAGGGCCTCTTCGGGCTCGCGATGCTGCACGAGGGACAAGGGAACACCGAAGCGGCCCGGCAGCTGCTGGGCCGGTTGACGAAAGCCTATCCTGCAAATGCGGACGGGTGGTATCAGGCAGGCCGTTTAGCGGAGCGGAACAATGATCTTCTGGAAGCCGCCTATGCCTACCGGCAGGCGATTGCCGCAAAACCAAATCTCGTCGATGCGCACTTCAATCTCGGCTTCATCCTCCGCAGCCAGAACAAACCGAGCGACGCCGAACGGGAGTTTTTGGAAGTCCTCCGGTATCGGCCTGAATATGCCGAGGCGCATATGAATCTCGGCGTGATCTATACCAGCATGAACAAACTCGAAGAAGCGGAGCAGGAGTACGAAAAGGCCGTCGCGCTCAAGCCCGACTATGCGGAAGCTCACTATAATCTGGGCGTGTTCTACGAACTGCACCGCAAGGACATGCCCCGCGCGCTTGCGCAGTACCACAAATATCGAAACCTCGGAGGCCGGGACGACCGCGTGGAGCGGATCATCGGAACGGCCGGGCGATGATTCTGCCAACCCCATTTTTCACCAGCCTGGTTACCAGCGATAAGGCCACGGGCCGGAGTAGGGATAGCCGTAAGGCCCCCCATAGGGCCCGCGCCCCATATAGGGATAGGGCTGCCGCCACATCCGGGCCATTTCCGGCGGGGGCACGACGTCGATGCGACGGGCTTCAATGACGGGGTACGTATATTCCGTCTCGTCGAGCGGTAATGTCATGGCGCCCGAGACCTCGCCGCTGACCGTCAGCCGCGTACCCGGCGGCAGTGTGGCCGGATCCAGAAACTCACGATGCATCGCGATGAAGCGTCCCTGAGACTGCGTCCGGTCGTTGGCGGGCCGCCCTGAACGATCCAAGGGGAGCTGTAAGATCTCGATTCGGGTTCCATCCTTCAACCGTTTGGCATTCAGCACCTCACCGCCGAAGACCACCGACTGCCCCCTGTAGGAATCGGGCGCCGCCTTCACTTGGACAAAGGTCGCAGGATTTTCGGATGCACCGTTTTCGGTCTGTTGATTCGACACGCACCCGGCGACCAAAGAAAGACCAATTGCCGCGCACCATGAGAGAGCGGGATGCATGACCCGGATTATAACAAACAGCAAACTGGCGTTATTCGATATAATGGCCTCTCACGACGTTTCCACGAAAGGAGCGGGCATGGGCAAGGTTGGAGGATGGACTAGTATTATGTTGATCGGCGGAATCCTGATGGCCACCGCGCTTCCTATTCGGGCAGAGACGGCTCAGACGGCGCCACCGGAGCTCAAGGGCAAATATGAAATCCTGAAAGACGAGCGGTCGACGCACCAACGGGGCAAGGTCAAGTTGATCGAATTCGCAGACTTTTATTGTCCCCATTGTCATCATTTCGACGGCGAAGGCCTGCCGATTTTGGAAAAGGAATTCGGGAAAAAGCTCGAGACCACAATGGTCGGCTTCCCCGTGATCAGAGGGAAACTGCCCACCGCATTCGACATGTACGAACAGGCGAAGCTGATGGGCAAGGGGAATGAAATGAAAAGGGTGCTGTTCCGCACGATTCATCAGGACAAGGTCACCGGCGTGTTGGACCGTTCCATCCGTGAAGTACTCATCAGAGAAGTCGGGCTCGATCCCGCAGCTTTCGAGGAAGGGATGGCGACCGGCAAGCCGGCCCAGTTGTTCGAAGAGGGGAGAAAATGGGGCGAGCGGATTAAGCTGCAACAAACGCCGACCATTCTTCTGGACGGCAACATCAAAGTAGAAAAAATCGATCCCGATAATCTGAAGCTCGTCATTCAAAGCATCCTCGATACCGACGGTAAAAAGTGACGAGTGACGAGTAGGTGAAGTCTCGTCCAACGTGAACCTCTGAGCGATGCGACAACGAAGCTAACAGGCATTTCAACATCCTCTTTATGGCGATCGATCCTATCTGCGGCATGACCGTCGATCCGGCGACCGCGGCCGGACAGTACGAATACCAAGGCAAGACGTACTACTTTTGTGCCCCGTCCTGTCTCGAGACCTTCAAGGCCGATCCTGACAAAGCCCTGCGGACGACTTCTCCCGGTCTCATTTCTCTTGGAAAAAAGAAACCGCTTCCCATGATGCCTGGCTCGTCTGCCGGCGAAGCCCGGATCGATCCGGTCTGCGGCATGACGGTGCAGCCGGATACAGCAGCGGGCTCTCACGTCCATGAAGGGAAGACGTACTACTTCTGCTCTCCGGGCTGTCTCGCGAAGTTTCGCGCCAACCCGTCCTTCTATCTCACCCCGCCGGCAGAGCGAATGCCAGGCGTCGTCGCCGTTCCTGCAGGCGCGAAGGTGGAATACATCTGCCCCATGGATCCGGAGGTAATTGCGACCGAACCGGGGGCATGCCCTATCTGCGGCATGGCGTTGGAGCCCAAGATCGTCACCTTGGAAGACCGGCCGAATCCCGAGCTGCTGGACATGTCGAGGCGCTTTTGGATCAGTCTCGGGCCCGCCCTGCTCGTCATGATGTTGGCCATGGCCGACATGATGCCGAGGATTCACGTCGCCAACGGCCCTGTGAAGAACTGGGCTCAACTGCTGCTGGCGACTCCGGTCGTGCTCTGGGGGGGCTGGCCCTTTTTTGAACGCGCGTGGAACTCGATCGTCCATCGAGCGCCCAACATGTTCACGCTCATCGGCTTGGGCACCGGAGCCGCCTATCTCTACAGTCTCTTCGCCACCCTCACCCCCGACATCCTGCCGGCTTCATTTCACACGGCGGATGGATCGATTCCGGTCTATTTCGAAGCCGCGGCCGTCATCACGGTCCTGGTCCTGTTGGGGCAGGTGCTGGAATTGCGGGCGCGAGGACAAACCACGTCAGCGATGAAAGCACTGCTGGGCCTGGCGCCTAAGACGGCCAGGCGCATCGATGAGAACGGCCAGGAGCGGGATGTGCCGCTCGATCACGTGAGGGTCGGAGACCGTCTGCTGGTCCGACCGGGCGAACGCGTGCCCGTGGACGGGGTCGTCATTGAGGGTGTCACGTCGATCGATGAATCGATGGTCACAGGAGAATCTTTGCCGGTTGAAAAATCTCCGGGTGTTCCTGCGACGGGCGGGACGATCAACGGCGCCGGGAGCATTGTCATGCGGGTGGAGCGAGTCGGCCGTGACACCCTGCTGGCCCGCATCGTCCAGATGGTGAGTGACGCCCAGCGGAGCCGAGCTCCGATCCAACGGATCGCCGATCGAGTGGCCGGCTACTTTGTTCCCGCCGTCGTGGGAGCCTCTGTCCTGACGGCGGCCGCATGGGTGGTGTGGGGTCCCGAGCCCAAGCTGGCGCACGCGCTGGTCAATGCCGTGGCGGTGCTGATCATTGCCTGTCCCTGTGCGCTCGGACTTGCCACGCCGATGTCCATCATGGTCGGGACCGGGCGTGGCGCGACGGCCGGCATCCTCATCCGCAAGGCGGAAGCTCTCGAGGTGCTCGGCAAAGCCGATACCTTGGTTTTCGACAAGACCGGCACTCTGACCGAAGGGAAACCCAAGCTCGTCTCGGTTCGATTCGTGCCGCCCTGGAGCGACACGGACGTCCTGCGGCTCGCCGCGAGTCTCGAGCGCCGGAGCGAACATCCGCTTGCCTCGGCCGTCATCGCCGGGGCGGAGCAGCGGGCGGTGGTGCCGGGAACAGTCAACGAATTTCGCTCCGTCACCGGCTTCGGAGTCACTGGTACCGTCGACGGCCACTCCGTCGCCGTAGGAACATCTGCGCTTCTTCGCGAACGGCTGAACATGGCAGATCCGGGTCTCGCTGTGCTGGAAGAAGAAGCATCGCGGTTGCGGGCAGAGGGCCGGACGACGGTATTCGTCGGCGTGGACGGGAAGGCGGCGGGGTTGCTTGGCGTCGCTGATCCGATAAAATCTACCACCGCCGAGGCCGTCCGGCTGCTCAGAGAAGAGGGTATACGGATGGTCATCGTCACGGGCGACCATCAGGTGACGGCGGAGGCCGTCGCCCGGCAGCTTGGGATCACCGAGGTGTATGCCGGCGTGCTGCCGGACAAAAAAGGTGTTCTGATTGCGGACCTTAAATCCCAGGGCCGTGTGGTCGCGATGGCCGGCGATGGCATCAATGACGCGCCGGCGTTGGCGGTTGCTCACGTCGGTATCGCGATGGGAACGGGCACCGATATCGCCATGGAGAGCGCCGGGGTGACGCTGGTCAAGGGCGATCTGCGTGCGCTCGTTCGTGCCATTCGATTGAGCCGAGCCACCATGACCAACATCCGGCAGAATCTCTTCTTTGCCTTCGTCTACAACCTGGCAGGCGTGCCGATTGCGGCCGGTGCCCTCTATCCGCTGTGGGGGGTGCTGCTCAGTCCCATGATCGCCAGTGCCGCCATGACGTTCAGTTCCGTCTCGGTCATCGCCAACGCGCTCCGGCTGCGGCATGTGGATTTATGAGTGCGTCCTCGTCCCCTCCATGCTAGGCTACGGCACTTCTTCGAAACCACGCGCACTTCTGAGGGAAAGGGATCTTATGCCGGGGCCTGTCCGTGTGCTGGCGCAACTCGTCGTCGCAGGAATGCTCGTTGCTGCTGCGCCACATTGCGCAGAGGCGTCGGGCCGGCTGATTCCCGCGGGCACTTCGGACCTGCAGAACCAGGTCAAGGGTACGGCGTCGAAAGTGATTCCGGCCGTCGTCAGCATCGCCTCGACCGTCATGGTGCGCGATCAGGCGTTCAGCGATGAAACGCTGCCCTTCGGCCTGTTCAAAGAGCCCCCCGCGCGACGCCAGTACGGCCAGGGGTCCGGCGTCATTGTCTCTTCCGACGGATACATCATCACGAATAATCACGTCGTCGCCGATGCGGTGGACGTCGAAGTCATCCTCGCCGATCGCAGGCAGTTCAAAGGCAAAGTGGTCGCAACCGATCCCAAGACCGACGTGGCTGTGGTCAAGATTCAAAGTACGAATCTGCCGACCGTGCCGTGGGGCGATTCCAGCAATCTGTCCGTCGGCGACTTTGTGCTCGCGATCGGCAATCCTCTGGGACTCAGCCGGACGGTCACATTCGGCATTGTCAGCGCCGTCGGACGGGCGGACGTCGGTGTCGCGGATTTCGAAGATTTCATTCAAACAGATGCGCCGATCAATCCGGGCAATTCAGGAGGAGCGCTCGTCAATACGAACGGCGAACTCGTCGGCATCAACACGGCGATCGCCAGTCCGACCGGCGGCAGCGTCGGCGTGGGCTTTGCCATTCCGAGCAATATGGCGCGGACCGCCATGCTCAGCTTGATCAAAACCGGCCGGGTGGTCCGAGGATTCTTGGGCGCATCCACGCAGGACGTTACGCCGCTTCTGGGGAAAATCTTTCGCTTGCCCGACGTGAAGGGTGCCATCGTCACGGACCTCCAGCCGAAGGGATCCGCGGAGAAGGCCGGTCTCAAACGGGGAGATGTCATTGAGCGGTTCGACGGGCGGGATGTCATGGACAGCGGCCATTTACGCAATCTGATCGCTGCCGCCGCCATCGGCAGCAAGCACCGGCTCGATCTCGTTCGGGACGGCAAGACCAGCCAGGTCGATCTCATCATTCAGGAGGCGCCGCGCGAGCGAACGAAAAAGAGCCAGGCAGCCGCTGCGACGGCGTCGGGTGCCCATCCCTTGGCCGGGGTGGTCTTCGACGATGTCACCGCTCCGCTGGCCCGCCAGATGGATCTTCCGGTCAACAGCGGCGTGGTCGTGACCGATATCGAGGAAGGGAGCCTGGCGGAATCCTCCGGTCTTCAACCCGGAGACATCATTCTCGAGTTGAATCGCCAACCGATCCCCAATTTTTCCACGTTCCAACGCCTCGCCGATCCGATGAAATCGAGCGACCTCGCGTTGCTCCTGGTCAACCGCCAGGGGACCGTTCTCTACATTCCCGTACGGGGAGAATAGCTCCCGTTCAGCCGTCTTTCTTCAGGCGGCTCGTCGCTTCCTCCGCGCCGTCTTGGCTCCCTGCTTTCCCAACGCGGTCCTTGTGCGTTTCGGTAAATGCGTGATCGTCCGCTTTCGTTTCGCGGCGCTCGCAGCCTTTTTGATGTTGCGGCGCGCCGCCGACCGCTGCTTCCCTGTTGCCATTTGTCCTCCTTTAATGAGTAATGAGTTCTGAGATTGGGGACCGAGTGCCACCGTTGTCTCATGTATGTGAACGCGTCAGGAACTAGCAATCCGACTGCCAGCGCACCGTAAATCCACGGGAAGCTGCGCTGTGACAGACAGAGTTCAAAACCAGGTGTAAACCGGCGCGGGACCAGATAGTAGTCCGTAACATACGCGAGCGCCGAGATACCGAATGCATGGCCGGCCGATCGAAGAAATGACGGCCGCCGCTGTCTGCGCCACAGGCGGAACACCCAGGCCCAAAAGCAGCATGCGACGA
The DNA here is from genome assembly GCA_046765595.1 of Nitrospirota bacterium. Taxonomy (GTDB): domain Bacteria; phylum Nitrospirota; class Nitrospiria; order Nitrospirales; family Nitrospiraceae; genus Nitrospira_C. Next base: position 684 of record JBKPKC010000154.1, on the reverse strand, counting down.
AATTCAGCATGAGCCCGGAAGCCGTATAGCGCATGGTGAACTGTCGCCGTTCGGCAGCGTCCAGCCCCCCCATAAGATATGACTGATCGCATTGATCGGCCGCCAGCTTGCGTCTCCCTCCTGTTTCGCCCGGCAGACTGCTGCGGCGGCGACGGCGGCGCTGCTTGCGCCGCCGGCTGCAATCATGTCGCTCCACGCCGGGGCCGCCTGTGCCACAGGCGCCGATTCCTCTCGAAGCCGAGATTGTCGAATCACAATGCGAGCCATGTGCCTGCGCCTCGTCTGAACCCACACGTTGTTAACGGCGGGCCTTCTTCATGCGTTCCGCCCATCATGACGCTCCGCCAGCGAGCGACCCACTAGCAATTACCCAAGCTTCGTCGAAAACGAGGTTTCCGCTGACCGAAGGCAGGTAGGCCGCCCGCACGTTCCTGTTGACGTGAAAGAACGGCAGTGTTATGAAAATCACATTTGTGCTACGAGAGGTAGGATGCAATGAAAAATCTCGTCCGTTTCGGGGTCTCACTCGATCATCATCTCTTGGCCGACTTCGACCGGCATATCGAGCGCCGCAAGTACACCAACCGATCGGAAGCGCTGCGCGACCTGATCCGCGACAACCTCGTCGGTCAGGAATGGGATCAGAATAAAGACACCGTCGCGACGATCACGTTCGTGTACGAC
>JBKPKC010000153.1:0-4532 GCA_046765595.1 Nitrospirota bacterium | reverse complement strand
AGATTGACGAGGACGCGCTTGATCTGCTCCCAGTCGAATTTTAGATTTGGCAGATCTTCATCCAGCGACACGATCACTTCGATGTCTTTATGCCCCCCGCGGTAGAGGGCGATCACTTCATTGATGACGTCGCGCAACGATTGCAAGGCCAGCTGGGGAGCCGGAAGCCTGGCAAATTTGGAAAATTCATCCACCATGTGCTTGAGGCTGGCCACCTCATTGACGATGACGTTCGTGGATTCGTCGAAGACCCTGTCGAAGTCCGGCGCCTTTTCAAGGAACTTCTTCCTCATGCGCTGGGCCGACAACTGAATGGGCGTGAGCGGATTTTTGATCTCATGCGCCACCCTGCGGGCCACTTCCTGCCAGGCCGCGACTTTCTGCGCCTTGAGCAGCTCCGTGAGGTCTTCAAACACAAGGACGACGCCAAGATCCTGCCCCTCCTCGTCCTTCATTCGCGAGGCATGCAGTGCCACCGTCAGGAATTTTCCGTCGACCTCGAGGGTGCCGTCGAGCGTCAAGTCGTCGCGTTGATCCTGGAGCATGCGATCGAAGATGGTCTGAAAGAGCGTGAGCCCGAACTCCTTGAAGGCTTCATTGGCCGGCCGTCCCTGCATGCGCCCGGCGGACACGCCGAGTATCCGCTCGCCCGACGGATTGAAATTAGTCACCACCCCGTTCTTGTCGATGGACAGCAGTCCGGCGGCGATCGTGTCCACCACCGTTTCGATGTACGCCCGGCGGCGGTCGAGCTCGAGGTTGTTGCGCCGTAGAGAAAGGTTAGCGGCTTCAATAGTCGACTTGCTGCCCTGCAAGTCGGATGTCATGCGGTTGAAGGAGTCGATGAGTGTCCCGATTTCGTCCGTGGCCTTTGCGTCGATGCGTACGGAGAGATCGCCTTGTGCGATCGCATCGGTGGCTTCCGCCAGGCGCTGGATCGGCACGGTGATGCTGCGTGCGACGTAAAATCCGAACCAGGATGCCCCGAAGATAATCAGGACCGTGATGACGGCGACAAACAAGTAGGCGCCCGCCTTGATCGGATTTTTCATTGCCTTGATCTGCTTGTACTCTTCGTATTGGCGTCCGATGCCGTCCATCTTGGCGAGGAGCGATTCGGGTACGTAGGCATCGACCACCACCACGCCTCCGACCTCATTACCGCGACCGCTCGCCGCCACGGGCGCTGCCGCCCGGACGAGCCTCCCGGTCTGCGCCTCTTGAACGGTGTTCGCCTCTTGTTTGCCGTTGATCGCCTGCAGCACGAGCTGGCCGATGGGCAAATCCAACACGCCGGCGGGCACGTCTGCATCCAACGATTTGGTCAACGTCTCCATCTTGGCGGAATACACCTCGATCCCTGCCACGCCGAACTCGACCCGCTTGCGCGCCATGGCCGCGACCAACAGATCACGCTGCTCGGGCAACAGCATATCTTCTCTGAAAATTTCGTGGCTGATCGCCCGGGCGCTGTTCACCGCGAGCGTAATATGGCCGGCGTGTTGCATCTTGGCCACTTCATAGGAATCGCGCATTACCCGGTCGATCTGATCGCTGAACCACACATCGACGGCCTTGTTGACCAACCCGCTCGCGACGAAGGCCAATAACATCGTGGGAATCAATGAAAACCCGATAAAGGCGGCCACGAGCTTGGTCCGAAACCCAGAGCCGATCAACCGGTGACGGCGTTCGAAATAGGCCTTGATGAGATTTCGCGACAGAAGGAGCAGAAGGACGACAAAGCCGATCAGGTCAAGATTGATCAGCAGCAGCACCAGGGCATAGCTCGTCGTCGGGAAAAACGAGTCCGGATCATCGCTGCCCGGAACGACGACCTGACCGTAATAAAAGGTCAGCGCAAGACAAGGAATGAGAAACAGGAGCAGAATCCACACGGGTCTCAGGTGCCGCTTCCGACGCTCGGGTTCCTGAAGCGATGGGGTCGTTTGTCCGGCGGGCTGGAGCATGCCGGAACCTTCCGTCGTCGCACGACGTTCCGGACCGGTCCAGATGGGAGAGGCTATGTTCGGGCGAGGATCACGCACAGCCCGTACTCCTTCTCATGACACGGACTCATGACACGGACCTGTGGCAGGCAAGCGGTTCACTATAGCGAAAATGGAAGCCTGGCTCAAAGGTTCTATGCTCCCTGGAGGAGCAGGAGGCCGTACACAGGTAGCAGGATTATTTCGAAGTCAAACTGACGTATTTCATCCGCAGCGCGTACAGCATGTCGCGCAACACCGTTTGCTCTTCCACGGTCAGGTTTCCCTTTGTCTTCATGTCCAGGACGGAGAGGAGATCGATAATCTCCTTGGCTTGAGGAAGATTGACCGGCATCGCGGGCTGCTGGGGGTCCAACTGTTCACCCATCAGCATGAGAGAAGAACTGCCCAGGGAGATCACAAACGAGGCAAAGGTGACAGGCATCCCGCTCGAGGATTCCCCGCCGGCCGCCATAGCCGGCGCCTCCTTCGAAGCCGCTGACGCCGCGGGCGCCGACGAAGCCGCCTGGCTTGAGCGCTCGGTGCCGCCGCTGCTCCCTCGCCGATCCCTGATAACGAAGCCTTCCTCTTGTTCAGCCGGCACGAATGCCTCCAGATCGGTGAAAACACGTTGACGAACGGCAGCGTATCATAGGGCCTGAGCGGGCCGCAACTCATTGAAGGACAGCGGGAACCGGGTATAATGGCGCCTTTGACGACGATCGGAGCGTTCCGAAATGTCCCAGCGCTTTCAAAAATTAATTGATCTGATGGCCGCCTTGCGCGCGCCCAACGGGTGCCCTTGGGACCGGAAGCAGACGCACGAATCCCTGAAGCCCTACCTGCTGGAAGAAACCTACGAGGTCCTGGAAACGATCGATCAGCAAGATCGACGAAAGCTTTCGGAAGAACTCGGCGACGTGCTGCTCCAGGTGCTGTTCCATAGTCAGATCGGCGCGGAAGCCGGAGCATTTACGATCGACGATGTGCTTGACGGGCTCGCCGACAAACTCGTCCGCCGACACCCGCATGTGTTCCCCAACGGCTCGAAAGATCCTGTCCCGACCAACGCCGAGCAGGTCTTGGCAAAATGGGAAGATATCAAGCGCGCGGAGCGTCAAGCGGAAGGACGGCCGGAATCGGTCCTAAACGGCGTCCCGCAGACACTGCCGGCGCTCTTGCGCGCCTACCAGATTCAGGCCCGAGCCTCGCGCGTCGGCTTCGACTGGAGCCATGACGCCGCGGGCTTTGATCAGGTCCTGGCCAAAACTGAGGAGGAAATCCGCGAATTGCGAGCCGCCCTGCGGCAGCCATCGTCTGGGGATGCAAAACAACGGGAGATCGAATCGGAATTCGGCGACATCCTGTTCTCACTCGTCAACCTGGCGCGTTTCGTCAAGGTCAATCCGGAAGACGCATTGCGCCTGGCCGTGAACCGCTTCATCGACCGGTTTCACCATATCGAACGGCAAGCGGCCGCAAAGGGATGCGGTGTCGGCGACCTGTCCTTCGACGAGTTGAATCGCCTGTGGGAGGACGCGAAGCGGCAACCGCCCGGAGCCGGCACGAGGGGATGATGGGAGAAGAAGGTCCTTACCAAGAGGGCAAGCGCGCCGGCCTTCACCCGCTGGTCGTCGTCTTTGGGGTCCTACTGGGTCTTTGGTTGTTCGTCGCGCTTATTGTGCCCAGTTCCCGCAACAAGCAGGCGACGGAGACCGAAGGGCCGGCGGGAGCTCTCGTCGAAGATCCGGAGGCGGCGCCCGTCATTTTCAAGGTGCAGTCGACGGTGCCCGACATGAATGCTGTCAGCGTCGTTGTGCCGTCACAAGCCACGGAAAGCCAGGTCGTCGGTCTCTTGAAGCGCCTCAAGAAGGAACGGCTCGCCGGAACCCTGACCGATCTCATTCCGGCGACGACGCCAGGCCACAAACTCGGCGAGCATGCAGTCGCGGACATCTACGTGCTTTCCGATCCGATGTACGCCCAGCCAGATGTGATCAGAACCCTTTCCCGCGGCGCCCATGCGCCGGGCGGGCTGTACCCTGACCGCGTGCCGTTCGAAGTCGCGATGGAGGAAATCCGCGGCCACTATCGGATCGATCTGAACAACACTGCGGCTCCGGATACAGGATCCATCGGATTTGCAGACGAATCAGGCATCCACTCGAAGCAGTACCGGAAGATTTTTTAATCGCCGACTGATCAGATCTTGACCCGGTCTTTGATTTCCTTCCGCAACGCCTCCTGCTGATGCTCAAGCCACGACTCGAGCCTCGAAAACATATGCCCCATCGGCCCGGTGAAGGGCGCCACCACGACATCGGCACGTCCCGACAGCAAGCCGTCATGATCGGCAATCCGCAGTTTTTCATCGGCGATCCGTCTCGTGAGGAGCTGGGACACGAGCAATTGCTGACCCGGCGAGCCGCTGACGGCACCGAGGATCTTGCTTCGCAGGACGTCGAGCTCTTCGGCAATGGCCACTTTGACCCGAACGGCGTGCGGCATGGGCCATTGCGGACGTTGAATCGAATAGTCATAAGA
>JBKPKC010000152.1:0-4667 GCA_046765595.1 Nitrospirota bacterium | reverse complement strand
GCGGAACCTCGCGTCAGGGCGGATAGCACAATCAGGGGCTTATGATCACAGTGAAACTGTTCGGCATGACCAAGTCGCTTGCGGACAACCAATCGAGTCTGACGCTGGCCTTGGGAAAGAACCAGTCGGTAAAAAACGTGATTGAACTCGTGAATAAGCGTTATCCCAAGATCGGCGAGCTTATTCACAAGAAGAAAATCCTCGTCTCCGTCAACCAAGAAATTGCCCACGAGGACACAAAGGTCCAGGAAGGCGATGAAGTTGCCCTTCTGCCGCCGTTTGCGGGAGGCGCCGTCTCGGGTAAGGCGCACGTCTCGGCGTGCGCAGGGAAGGGCGGGTGAACTTGGGTAAGGCGCACGTCCCGGCGTGCGCAGGGAGGGCGGGTGAACTCGGGTAAGGCGCACGTCCCGGGTAAACGATTGCGAAGCAATCGGTGGGTCGGTGGGTGAAAAGGATTGCGCGGGGTGGGCGGGCGAGAGCGAGAACACAGGTGAGGTCGAATGAGTGTTGATCAAACCAATCTGTTGGTGCGCGTTCAGCGCGAGGATTTTTCCGTCGATGCGGAGATCAATCGTGTGCGGAGCCGCTCGAAACGGATCGGCGGCATCTCGATTTTTCTCGGCACGGCCCGGGACCATTCAAAGGGACGTGAGGTAGATAGCATTACGTTCGAGCATTACGAAGGCATGGCTCAGAAGAAACTGCGGGAGATTCGTGAGAGAGCGCTTAAGGACTTCGACATACTCGAACTATTGATCGTCCACCGGTATGGAGAGATCACGATCGGCGAAAATATCGTCTTGATCGTCGCTGGCGCAGAGCACCGGGCCGACGCCTTTCGCGCCTGTAAATGGGCCATCGACGAGTTGAAGCAAATCACCCCTATCTGGAAGCTGGAGCATACGCCCAGCGGAGAAGTGTGGGTGGAGGAACATCCATAGGGCGATCCTCCGCTGCTGAGCACGATGAAAGACCCCGCGCCTCATCATACGTCGAATGCCCCCGTCGATGCGTTCGGCCGGCCGCTGAAAAGCCTTCGGTTGTCCGTCACCGACCGCTGCAACTTGCGGTGCTCCTACTGCATGCCGGAGGAAGAATACGTCTGGCTGCCCCGGGAAGATGTGCTCACGTTCGAGGAAATGGCGACCTTGGCCGGCTACTTTACGGACCTCGGTGTCGACAAAGTTCGCCTGACGGGCGGAGAGCCCCTCCTACGGCGTGATCTGCCCCGGCTGATTCGGCTGCTGCTTCAAAACCACAGCATCAAGGAAATCGCATTGACGACGAACGGGATTCTCCTCGCAGATCAGGCCGAAGCCTTGTACCAGGCGGGACTGCACAGGGTGACGATCAGCCTTGACACGCTGAGGCCGGAGCGGTTCCGGCAGCTCACCCGCCGTGACGAGTTCGCTCGGGTCATGGAAGGAATCGAGTCTGCTGGCCGCGCTGGCTTTACCGGCCTCAAGCTCGACACGGTGGCCATCCGCGGGTTCAACGACGATGAGCTGGTGGGGCTGATCGAATTCGGAAAGCATTTTCACGCCGAAGTACGGTTCATCGAATATATGGACGTCGGCGGCGCCAACCGATGGGCGCCTGAAAAGGTGCTCTCACGGGAAGTGATGCTGGCGATGCTCAGCAAATACTACGGGACGATTGAACCCTTGCCCGAACGTGGATCGGCTCCGGCCCAGCGGTTCCGGCTGCCCGACGGCGCCACATTCGGTATCATTCCTTCGACCACGACGCCGTTTTGCTCCACCTGCGACCGTAGCCGTGTCACGGCTGACGGCATGTGGTACCGCTGTCTGTACGCGACGGCAGGCACGGATTTGCGCAAGCCACTTCGTGAAGGCGTTCCAACCGAAGAATTCCGGGCGTTGATTCGCGCGGGCTGGGAATTGCGGCGTGACCGCGGCGCAGAAGAACGGAAGGCGCTGGAGCCGAGGGGGTTGCGGGAAGCCGGACTCATCGGAATCGATCGTTTGCGCGAAGATCCGCACCTTGAAATGCACGCGCGCGGCGGGTAGCCGCCCGTGTCTCGCCTTCACGTGCCCACGATTCAACGAATGACGGTCTTAGACGCCGCATTCCGCCTCGAACCGGTTCCGGTGTGCCGTGGCTGATTCCTCCTACCTGACGGTTCTTGGACTCGGCTTTATCCTCGGGCTGCGGCATGCGTTGGATGCCGACCATCTTGCCGCAGTCTCGACAGTGCTCGCCGAGCGGCCGTCCTGGCGGGCATCGGGGCTCGTCGGTCTCAGCTGGGGCATCGGTCACACCCTTGTCCTGCTCTTCGTGGGCGTGATCGTGCTCGTCCTCCGTGTGCCGATTCCCGAACCGCTCGCGATCGCCGCCGAAGGGCTTGTGGGACTCATGCTGGTGCTACTCGGAGGTCTCCTCGGCATGAAGCTGATCCGTGAGCGGTGGCATCTCCATCCTCACGATCATGACGGGAAAAGGCACGTGCATCTCCACAGTCATTCCTATTCGTACGAGCACGGTCATGCACATTGGTGGCGTGAATCGGTGCGGCCCTTGTGCATCGGGATGGCCCATGGACTGGCCGGTTCTGCGGCCTTACTGCTGCTCGTGGTGGCGTCGGCACAGACGGTCGCCGACGGGCTTCTCTACATCGCCGTATTCGGCTGCGGATCGATTCTCGGCATGATGCTGATCGGACTCGTGCTGAGTCTGCCGGTCGTGTGCTCGTTGCGCCTCGGTCGGCCGCTCTTTCTCGCGGTACAGGGGCTGGCAAGCGTGGGAAGTATCGCGCTCGGATGTTCGATTGTCTACCGCATTCTGTCAGGCGAATCGCTGTCGTAGGCGAGATCAACTGCGACACCGGGGTGAAACTACGTGCGTGGGACGACCCGCTATGGTATTCTCCAGCACGCGGTAGGGGGCGGGTTCGGTGCGCAACCGCCACCCCGAGGGGTCGACACGGCGGCTGGCTGAAAGGGCGTTCGGATGGCGTGGTTCAAGAAGCAGAAAGGTGCAGAACCGGAAGCTCCCAAGCGGTCCAAGGTGGCCGAGGGAATGTGGCTCAAGTGCAACCATTGCCGCGAGATCGTCTATCGCAAGGAAGTTGAGCGAAACAGCAAAGTGTGCCCGAAATGCGACTACCATTTTCCGATCTCCGTGATGGAACGCATCACTCTCCTCGTGGATCTTGGCACCTTCAAGGAATGGGACGCCGAACTGGGTCCAATGGATCCGCTGAATTTTCACGACACCAAGTCCTACAAAGAGCGCGTCAAGGCGCAGCAAGAGAAAACTGGGCGAAAGGACGCCATCATGATCGGTGAGGGCCAGATGAATGGCCGCCGGGTGGCGCTCTGCGTGTTCGATTTCGGATTCATGGGTGGCAGCATGGGGTCCGTGGTGGGTGAGAAGATCTGCCGCGCCATCGACCGCGCCATTGAAGGCCGCCTGCCGGTGGTGCTCGTGACGGCGTCCGGCGGCGCCCGCATGCAGGAAGGGATTCTTTCCCTCATGCAGATGGCCAAGACGTCTGCGGCTGTGGCGAAGTTGGGTGAGGCCAAGCTTCCGCTGATCTGCTTGCTGGCGGATCCGACCTTTGGCGGGGTCACTGCCAGCATCGCGATGCTGGGAGATGTCATTCTCGCCGAGCCCAAGGCATTGATCGGCTTTGCCGGTCCCCGGGTGATCGAGCAAACCATCAAGCAGCAGCTGCCGGATCAGTTTCAGCGTGCCGAGTTTCTCTTGGAGCACGGGATGATCGATATGATCGTCGAGCGCAAGCAACTCAAAGAGACCCTGAGCACTCTCGTCGCCCATTTCTAGCAGGGTGATGAAACAGCCTTTTCTCACCCGCCCAACCCTGGCGCGCTGGGTCTCACCCGCCCGCCCACCGATTGCTGCGCAATCGTTTTCCCAGGACGCGCCTTTTCCAGGCGTCGTTCCCTTGTCGGCTTGAGTACAATGTCCGCTCGGAGATGGACTGTTCTCGACCGGCGATGGAAGACGGGTGGAAGAAGTCCAGCCGCCGTTGGGGCTGGGTCCTGTAGAACGTTGGTCTGTGAGGGGTGACGCTCGGAGTCCGATAACGAGTCGCATATACCGCACTCGTTGCCATTCTCCCGACCATACCATGACCTACACTGCTGCCGTTTCCTACCTCTACAGTCTGCAAAAGCACGGCATCAAGCTCGGATTGGACACCATGACGGCGTTGGTCGGCCGTCTCGGTATGCCGCAAGCCCGTTATCGGACCTTTCACATTGCCGGCACGAATGGAAAAGGTTCGACGGCGGCGATGACGGCCGCCATCCTTCAGGCGGGCGGCTACCGGGTGGGCCTCTACACTTCGCCTCATCTCGTCGAATTTCGTGAGCGGATCCGCGTCAATGGACGGATGGTGCCGGAATCGGACATCGCCAGGCTGACGGAGGCGGTTAAGAGCGCGGCTCAACCGGATCTGTCGCCGACGTTCTTCGAATTCACTACAGCGATGGGCTTGCAGTACTTCGCTGAATCGAAGGTCGACGTGGCGGTCTTGGAGGTCGGGCTCGGAGGGCGATTCGACGCCACGAATGTGGTGTCACCGCTGGCCTGCGCGATTACGACGATCGCCTTGGATCATCAGCAATTCCTGGGGAGCACGCTGGAAGCCGTGGCCTTTGAGAAGGCAGGCATCTGTCTCT
>JBKPKC010000151.1:0-6290 GCA_046765595.1 Nitrospirota bacterium | reverse complement strand
GACCTATCAGTACATGCAGCATTCCTTGTCCTATTACCGCGACATGCGCGGGCGCCTCAAAGATATGCTGTCATCGCTCGAATGCGCGAAGGGACAGCGGGTCGCTATTTGCGGCACGGGGGAGCTGGCGGAATTGGTGTATCTGGCGCTGCGGGACATGAACATCGATTGCGTGGGATTCATCGACGGGAATCTCCGTGACACGTTCCTGTCCTGTCCCGTGTCTTCGCCTGATCGGATTGCGGCATGGCATGTGGATCGTGTGCTGATCGCCGATCTCGAGCATGCAGGAACGTATGAAGAGCAATTGGTGCGGTCAGGTCTCCCGCGCGAAAAACTGCTGAGGCTGGGGCTGCGACAGTAACTCGGGGAGGGGTGGAACTCCTCGAAAATAGAGGGAACTGTCCGGTGTGCTGTAAGTGAAAGGGCGAAGCTGTGTCTACAGGGTCAGCATCACATGAAGCGACGGGGATTCACTGGTACGCCCTGAGGACGCGATCACGGCATGAGAAGGTCGTGCGCGATCAACTCCTGCACCAAGGCATTGAGCCGCTGCTGCCGACCGTCAAGCGTCTCAGCCAATGGAAGGATCGGAAGAAAGAAGTCGAACTGCCCTTATTCTCCGGCTATTGCTTCGTCCGGTTCAACGCCGAACAAAAACTGTCCGTCCTCAAGACCGTCGGCGTCGTGGATATCGTCGGGGGTGGGCAGCGTCCTGAGCCGATTCCCGACGAAGAGATCGCCGCCATCCAAACGTTGATGGCGAGCGTCCTGCCCTATGACCCACATCCGTATCTGCAGGAAGGCATGAAAGTGGAAGTCATCCGAGGGCCGCTTCAGGGCGTTCACGGCATCCTGCTGCGAAAAGACAAGCGGCACCGGCTGATTCTCGGCGTGCGCATCATCCAGCAGGCGGCAGCGGTAGAAATCGACACGGCCGACGTGGTGGCGGTTCAGTAGTATTCTGCGGACGCAATCGATGAACGTCATGCAACGGGACCGGCTTCGTAAGCAGGATATTTCCGCGCGGTTCGACCGGTTGTCGCTCGAGCGTTCGGGCTGGCAGGCGAAAGCCCGGTATTACTATGAAGATCAGCTGCGCTATCTCAGATTTCTCGTCCCAGAAGGACAAAAGATTCTGGAGGTGGGATGCGGATTGGGGGACCAGCTCGCGTCATTGAAGCCCAAACGGGGCATGGGCATCGACCTCAGCGCCGCGATGATCAGGGAGGCGCGCGTCCGTCATCCTGACATCGAATTCCATGCCGTCGACGTGGACGAACTGGATGTGAACGAGACCTTCGACGTCATCCTGCTCCTGGATGTCATCGGTCATCTGCTCGACGTCGAATCGACATTCAAGAAACTTCGACGGTTCTGCGAGCCGCAAACCCGGGTGATCGTCGTGTATTACAACTTCCTTTGGGAGCCGCTGCTGCGGTTGGCCGAGCGCTTGAAGCTGAAAATGCCCCAGCAGCAGCAGAATTGGCTGTCATCGGCCGATATCCGCAATCTTCTCAACCTCGCCGGATACGAGGTAGTGAAGGCTCAGAATCGATTTCTCGTGCCCAAGAGAATTCCGGTGATCGCTCCGCTCCTGAACCGGTTTGTCGTTTCACTTCCCGGTCTGAACCGGATGTGCCTGGCCCATTATGTCGTGGCGAGAACGCGCGGTCAGCAGCAGCTTCGGGACTGTTCAGTCAGCATCATCGTGCCATGCCGGAATGAAAGGGGAAACATTGAAGGGGCGATCGCCCGGTTGCCTTCATTCGGCACAGGCCAGGAGCTTATTTTCGTCGACGGCCGATCAGAGGACGGGACTGTGCAGGAAATCGATCGGTTGGCAAAACAGTATCCAGACAAAGTGATCAGAGTGCTCATCCAGGACGGCAGGGGCAAGGGCGACGCGGTCCGAAAAGGATTCGCCGCGGCCACGGGCGAGGTCCTGATGATTTTGGACGCCGATCTCACGATGCCGCCCGAAGATCTTCCCAAATTCTATGATGCGCTCGTGAACGGCCAGGGCGAATTGATCATCGGCAGCCGATTGGTGTACCCGATGGAACACAAAGCCATGCGGCTGTTGAATCTGGTCGGCAACAAGTTTTTCAGCATGGCCTTCACGTGGCTTTTAGGCGAGCGGATCAAAGACACACTGTGCGGAACAAAGGTATTGTTTCGCAGAGATTACGAGCGCATTGCCGCCAACCGCGGCTACTTCGGAGATTTCGATCCGTTCGGCGACTTCGATCTGCTTTTCGGCGCCTCGAAGCTCAACCTCAAGATCCTGGAAATCCCGATCCGCTATCAGGAGCGCACGTATGGGACGACCAACATTCATAGGTTCGAGCACGGGTGGCTCCTGCTCAAAATGACGGTGTACGGCTTCTTTCGACTGAAAGCCGTCTGATGTCCGAAGATCTGTTGCGCCGTCATCACGCTGTGTGGACCGAAAAGGCCGTCTTGAGACGGTTGTACACCTCATGGTATCGAGAAATTTCGGCATGGCTCCAGCCAGGTCTTACGGTTGAAGTGGGAGGCGGCACGGGCAATCTCAAGGAGTTTGCTCCTCACGTGCTGTGTACGGACATCGTGAGACTTCCTTGGCTGGATGCGCTGATCGACGCGCAGTATCTTCCTTTTCGCTCTGAAAGCGTATCAAACCTCGTCTTATTCGACGTGCTGCATCACTTGGAAAATGTCCGATACTTTTTCGACGAGGCGCTCCGCGTGCTGGTCCCCAGCGGCCGCCTTGTGATCATGGATCCATACGTGTCGGCGGTCTCCTGGCCCGTCTACCGATACCTGCATCCGGAGCCCTTGGATTTCACCCACGATCCGCTCAGCATCGTTCCGCCGCAGCCGGACCGACGGCCGTTCGACGCCAACCAAGCCGTCGCAAGCATCGTCTTCGAGCGTTCCTACGAGCGGTTCCGGCACATGTACCCTGATTTCACGACACTTGCGCAGGAACGGCTGGCATTTTTCGCGTACCCGCTTAGCGGCGGATTTGAGCGGCCTTCGCTGGTTCCGCTCTGGTCCATCGACGCGCTTCTGCGGTTGGAGCAATGGTGCCGCCGTCTGGGGCGCCTGCTGGCCTTCCGACTGCTGGTCGTCCTCGAGAAAAGGTCGTGTTCAAGACCGGCGATGTCTTGCTGAGTACACGAGCGATCAAGAAAATGGAGAGCCAGAACGGCGGCGGCGTCGCTGAAGCGTGCACACAGCTTCAAGACAGCAGTCATGCACGACGGCTGATCGACCAGCTTCAAGTCTATGGCCTGTGCGCGATCACGTTCACGAGTTTCTTTCCGAGGCTGTTCCATTATCAAGAATATGCGTTCCTTTTGCTCCTCGCCGTCGCCTTGGTGTTTGCCTGGACGGCGAAGATCAATCCGTATACCCGCACTCCGCTCGACCTGCCGCTGCTTGGTTTCCTCGGTTGGGTGTTGCTGACGGTACCGTTCTCGGTCGACCCGACATATAGTTTTTCCGAATGGCGAAAGTTTCTGACGCAGAGCCTTGTCGTGTATTGGGCGATGTTTGTCCTGCGGGTGCATGGCGGTCCGACAGCTGTCGGCAAAGTCCTGTTGGCCGTGGTGTGCGGTAGCTGTGTGTTGTCGCTGTTCGCGCTGGACGACTTCGTCATGCGGGGCGGCACGTGGCGAGATCGCGACATTCGTGCGGCAGCCCCGTCGTCGGATTACAACTGGCTCAGCACGTATTTTGTCCTCGCGATCCCGCTCCTCATTGCGTGGCTCTTTACGGAACGTCATGTCGGATTGCGGATCCTCGGTTTCACCAGCCTGCTGTCGGGCGGATTGGCGCAGATCGCCGCGTACACTCGCGCGGCGTGGGTGGCGCATTTTGCTCAGGCCTTGTCTTTCGTGTTCATCGTCCGCCGGCAGCGATGGGCCATGTGGGTCTCCATTGGCGTGCTTGCGTCCGTGATCTGCGTCGTCACCCTGTCTTCAATGGGGTATCAACGGGATACTTTGGACCCATGGACCTTCCAGGCCCGGCTGAAAACGTGGGGGCTGGGCCTCCATCAAGTCGTTCAACATCCCCTCGTCGGAACCGGCTTCGGAAACAATACGTTTTCGAAAGTGTACACGGCCGAAGTCCAAGCGGATGAAAAAAAGGGACCAGTAGAGAAGGTGCTGCCTGCCTTGCATAATACGTTTGCAATGGTCCTAATGGGCAGCGGCGTGCCTGCATTGCTCTGCTTTCTGTGGATCATCGTACGTGCCGTGCAGCGATTGCTTGCCGGTGTCCGATGCAGTCCGCCGCTCACACGCCCCATCGTGCTGCGCATTGCCGTGGCGTTGGCGGTGATCGGCTTTATCGTCAGAAATCTGTTTGACTACATGTTTGCCGGAAGTCTCTCGACCCTCTTCTGGATCGTCGTGGCCACAGGTCTTAGCGTGTCAAACGGCGCGCGGTGTGAAAAATGAGTCGGTGCATCACGTTCAATCGACTGGAACGAGGAATCGACAGGCTGCTGCTCCTGCGCGTCGGTCCTCGGTGCGGTCGCATACGACTCCAGTAAGGACTGAAAATATGCGATATGTGGACGCGGATGGCATGCCCGTAACTGTGTATGAGCCCAATGAAACGCAAGGAGGATTTCTTTGGGTCCTCAAAAAGGCGGTTTCCGACGTCGTCGCATCACGACACGTGATCACTCGTCTCTTCTGGCGGGATTTTATTGCACAATACCGACAAAAGCTGCTGGGATACCTCTGGGCACTTATAAATCCATTGCTGGCAGTCGTAAGTTTCCTATTTCTCTTTTTCATCGGTGTGCTCAATCCCGGGCAGGGGGAGATTCCCTATGCGGCTTATGTGATGGTAGGCACGACGATCTGGGGATGCTTGCCGGCCGCGTTGGGAACCGTCGGCGCAGGATTGCAGACCCAGGCGGATCTCATTATGAGAACCCGCGTTCCCAAGCTCGCTCTGGCTGTCAGCTCGTTGGCGGGTGTCTTCTATGGCATTCTCCTCAGCATGGTGACCATCAGCGTCATCCTCGTTGTCACCCGGGTCACCCCCTCATGGTGGCTCATGGTCTATCCGCTCCTCGTATTGCCCATGGTGTTACTAGGCACTGCTATGGGCCTCGTGCTTTCCGTACTGGGTTCAATGGCTCGAGATCTCACAGCCATCGTGACGCAAGTGTTGACATTTCTCATGTATGTCACACCCGTGATCTACGTGCGCTCGACCATTCAAAACCCGTTAGTCAAAACCTTGATTGATTGGAATCCGATCACCTATCTCGTCGATGTCCCCCGTTCACTGATCTGCCTGGGACGCTCCGAGGATATCGCGGCGTATCTGTTGACGGCATTGGGAACGGCAGTGCTGGTCACCGTTGGATTACGAATTTTTTATGTCCTCGAAGATTTGACGGCGGAGAGACTCTAGTGGCCAAACCGTCGGTCCTCGTCGAAGGGGTCAGCAAGAAGTTTGGCGCTTCGCTCAAGAGCGCGCTCAAGTATGGATTGGTGGACAGTGCGCGGCGTCTCATCGGCAAAGGAAAGGATCACGCGCTTCGTCCAGGCGAGTTTTGGGCGCTGGATGATGTCAGCTTCGCCCTCAATCCGGGAGACGCGTTGGGCATCATGGGCATCAACGGTTCGGGTAAAACGACGCTGCTGCGCATTCTGAACGGAACCTTTAGTCCAGATAGAGGAAGGGTGACGCTCCGCGGGCGGATCGGGGCACTCATTGCGGCCGGCGCCGGCTTTTCCCCGATGCTGACCGGCCGAGAGAACGTGTTCATCAGCGGGGCCTTGCTCGGCATGAGCCCGTCGGAGATTCGATGCAAATTTGACGAGATCCTCCGATTTGCCGAGTTAAAAGAGTTCATTGACATGCCGGTACGCAACTATTCCAGTGGTATGAGTGTACGCTTAGGCTTCGCCGTCGCCGTGATCAGCACGCCGGAAATACTGCTCATCGATGAGGTGCTGGCTGTTGGAGACATCAGTTTTCAAAAGAAATGCTTTGAGCGCATCCACAAGCTGAAGGATGCAGGCACGACGATTCTGCTTGTGTCACATTCACCCGCCGCCGTTTGGTCGGTCTGTAATAAGGGACTTGTGTTGCACAGAGGTCTGACTGAGGGAATTGTTTCCGTGGAGGACGCATGCAAGTCATATGACCATTTCAACCTGCTCGAGAGAACGAAGGGAACTGGGCAGGGAACTCAGGACAATCTGCCGACTGATTACGGAGGAGCACGTGGAGGCACTGGCGATGTCTTTGTCACGAACCTTGAGGTTCTTGAC
>JBKPKC010000150.1:0-2670 GCA_046765595.1 Nitrospirota bacterium | reverse complement strand
GTCCTGAGCCGCATAGTGGCATATGCGTTGCTAAGAACCTACACGGCATAACGGCATATAGGAGGGCGGCTATGCAGCACGTCAACCAGCCGATGACTGTCCTGAGCCCTGGACTTGCTTCGCTCGTGCTGACCGCTATCGGAGTTCTTGTGTCCGTATGCGAGGGATTCGCGTTTCCCGTCGCCCCCACGACACTCACCTACAATGCGTCGAGCACGAGCCCGACCCCGCCGTCTCAGACCGTCACGTTCAGCAAAAAATCTCTCGTTCCACGGACGTGGAATGCATCAAGCAATGCCGCGTGGATCAGTATCAGCCCTTCATCCGGCACCATTGCGCGGGAGCAAGATTACATCGTGGTCCAGGTCAATGCCAGCGGCATGACGGCCGGCAGCTATACCGGCACGATCAGCATCACCATTGCCGACAAAAATGACCGAACGCAGGTCATGCCGGTACCAGTCACCATGGTGGTCACCGGCGGAAGCGACACGAGTGGAAGCGGCTCCAGCTCGGGCTCCGTCACACCAAGCATTCTGCTGAATCCAACCGGCTTGAATTTTTCGGGCGTCCAGGGCGGCCCCTCCCCGCTGGCCAAACCGATTATGCTCTCGAATCCGACCGGCGGCACCTTGACGTGGACGTTGACCGAAGCGGCCCCATGGCTCGGACTCAATGTGATGAGCGGCACCACGACGACCGAGATCGACAGCATCAGTGCAAGTGTCTCGACGACCGGTCTGCTCGCAGGATCCTACAGCACCGTCATCACCGTCGCAGCGTCGGGATCGTCGAACAGTCCCCAAATGATCCCCGTCACGCTCACGGTCACTCCTCCGACCACGAACGGGACGGCGACGCTCAGCTGGACGCCGAACACGGAGACAAATCTGGCGGGCTACAACGTCTATATGGGGACGCAACCGGGTACCTATGCTGCACCCGTCTCTGTGGGGAACGCCACGACGTATACCGTGAATAATCTCAAAGGCGGGGCCACATATTACTTTACAGTCACTGCCATCAATGATGCGGGCGTCGAGAGCCTGCACTCACCCGAAGTGAGCAAACCCATCTACTAGCGCGGGCAGAAATCCCTCACCCTTGACCAGTCAACCTCGCGCCCTGTATAACCGCTGGCTGCTGCATGAACAGCTCTGAGTTATGAGTTCTGAGTTCACTCGCAGGTCGCTGCGGTTTCCCGCCTGCCCTTGCGCCCTTCGGCCATCAACTCACACTCAGAACTGAAAACACGGCTTTCCTCCGCGAGCGCCCGTAGCTCAATGGATAGAGCACCAGACTACGGATCTGGGGGTTACAGGTTCAACTCCTGTCGGGCGCGCCATCTACCAGCAAGTGGAATCTAGCCAAATCTCAAGTAATACTATAACCACAAAACGGCAGTAGTAATCACCGATACGGAACAGTCCCGATCTGGCAGTTCCCGAACACAGTCAATGTAGAACCGTGTAGAAGGTCGTCTGATTCCGATGTCAGAAGCCCTACTCAGAATAGAGAAGTATGCTGAAGAGTTCTCGGAAGGCATCGAACGGTGTCGCAATGCCTCTCCCTTCAAAGCCGCCGATTGGGAAGACGCCTACAACCGCCTGAACCGGGTTAGGGAGCGCTATTGTCATGAGAAAGATGAGCACCGGCTAGATCCACATGAACTGAAGGCTCTACAGAAGGTTTTTGAAGAGGATCTCTTGATCGAAGAAATGCTCAAGGTGGCCCGCCAAATAGGCGAACATGTTCATCCTCGAAAGGAATCGGTTAGTGTCCGTTTACTGACTAATTCAATAATTCCTATCGGTGTTGAAACGTCTGCATTAGCTTTTTTCGGTGCATCCATTGTGAAGTTGCCGATGACACAGGGCGAATCCAGTACATCGATCACTTGCAAACGCTCGGATAAGCTGAGCGCAGAATCAAGAGAGCGCTTGATCGTGCGCAGCTGTCGCAACGCTAAAGTGCCTGTCAGTCTGGATTCTCTCATCTTAGCACCACCGTGGACCGTCTGAAATCCAAGTCCGAATCGCCGAGTGCACTGAATGTTGTGAGCGGTGGCCTATTGAGGTGACTTCGCTTGCGTCACGACCTCCGCCAGTTGGCTACGTCAAAGACATTACGGACGTCGCCGTGACACCATCTTGCAGAGCCATTAAAGGTGCGGCTCAGAAAGAGGTTCTAAGATGCAAACGTCTTACGCGCTACGGTTGCTAAGCTCTGCATGTATGTTAATCGCATTTTCTGGACAGGACGTTAAGAGTTCTACGCTCAGCGGCACAGACCAGGGCCTAATTCATTTAACTTCCCGTTTCGACCGCGGAAGGACGGACGGGAGCGAAGCTCCGACGAGTGTCGATATCGCCGCCGTCGTGAATGGCAGGCAGTTTCAGGCACGGGGAAATGGCCAGTGTAAATATGAAGCGAACGGCTCGATTTATGGTTCCCCGGCATCACTTTGGATCGTTGAATACACGGAACCCAAAAGCCCTCTCGGACATTTAAACCTGACGGTATGGCACGTGAAAAGCGAGAGCTCCAATCAAATGTCCTTGAATCTCCAGACAGGCGCCGTCTCGCATCGAATAGCCACTGTCAAAGGTGGCAAGATTGAGGGGTCGGGCACAGTGATGTTCCGGCCCGAGAAGTCAGGTGGCAGATTCG
>JBKPKC010000149.1:0-6093 GCA_046765595.1 Nitrospirota bacterium | reverse complement strand
GTGTTGCACGTCACCTTCCAGCCCCGCATTCAATCTGCCGTCAACAAAGCATTCTTCCCTGGCCGCTATGACGCATACGACACCTTGACACGGTTCGGGCATGCCATGGTGATGAAGCTGGAACTCGCCAATCTCCAGGCGGAAATCGCCGACACGCTCCAACGAGTCATGGGCATTGAAAAGATCTCTCTCTATCTTTTCAACAAGGAACTCGGATGCTATGTGCGGACCACCTCTCGCGGACTCGTTGAAGAGCATCCCCATGCGGCTCGGCTCACGGATCAGGAACGCTTCGCGAATTTTCTCCTGCAGTGCAATCAACCGATCGTCAAAGAGGAACTTCAGCAGCGCCCCCCCGAACTGGATGAGCGATTGGGCACAAGCCTGATCGACACCATGACCCAAATGGACTCCGAGGTCTGCCTGCCGCTGGTCAACAAAAGCAGGTTAATAGGCTTTGTGAATCTCGGCCATAAGCCGTGTCTCGGGTTCTATTCGCACGATGAACTCAATCTCCTCCGTTCCCTCGCGGACAATGCGGCCATCGCGCTCGAAAACGCGATCTTGCACGAAGAATGGAAGCAAACTCAGCTCTTGCTTCGGCGGGCCGATCGCCTTCGTTCGCTGGAGGCCATTGCCGGCGGCTTTGCCCATGAAGTGCGCAATCCCCTCACTTCCATCAGTACCTTTATCCAATTAGTACCCTCGCGCCGCGACGATCCGTATTTTATGGATTCCTTCAGCGTTCAAGTGGTGGATGATCTTGCCCGTATCGAACGTCTCATTGCGGAGATTCTCGACTATGCCCGCTACATGAAACCCAAGTTTTCTTCCGAGTCCTTAAACAACATCGTGACCTCATGCCTCCAGTTCATCGAGGTCAAAGCCGACAAGCTGGGCATTTCGATCGAGAAACAGCTCGCCGACGATCTTCCCGCCATGCTGGTCGATCGCCAACAGATCAAACAGGTCATCATGAACCTGGCGATGAATGCCATTGATGCAATGGCTAAAACCGGAGGGCGATTAACCGTGATGACCCGTCGAGTGATTCGCCTTGATAAGAGGGGCTGGGTGCAGATCGAAGTCGCCGATACCGGTTGCGGGATTGCCTCTGAGGACCTTCCGCACATCTTTGATCCGTTCTTTACCACAAAACATGAAAGTACGGAGCATGTCGGAACGGGGCTCGGCCTGTCGATCGTCCATCAGATCATTCAAGAACATGGCGGCACGGTGGAAGCGCGAAGTACGGCCGGAAAAGGCACCAGCTTTCTCATCACGCTCCAGGAAGGAAGAGTCCAAGAGCCCCTGCCAGCACCATCATCGGGCGAGACACAAAGCCAGCCCTTTATCGCTCGCCGGATTCCCACGCTCCCCACAGGCGACGCTTGAACGACACGTGTCATTCAGCCGCCGGTGAAGAGGCCGATCATTCCAGTGAGCGGGACGTTCGGTGCGTTCTCGTCGAAGCATTCCCGAGTCTATTCGATGCTGATAGACCCAGTGACCTTGTTGGCCGAGCCTTGAGCGGAAGGATTTTTGCGGATGGTGTACGCATACTTTCCCGGCAGTGAGAAGCACAAGCCGGCATACTCGCTCGGACGCACCGTCGCCATCACGATGTTTTCGTACTCCGATGTTCCGAAGACGTATCCCAAATTCGTCGAGGCAAAGCCCTTCTGACAGGAGATCAGTTCTTCCTGCGTTTGAACCAGCGACACATCGATGGGGACATTGCTCATATTGATCCACCTCACTTCGTCACCGCGTTTTGCCGTCACTTCGTGCGGTGTCACGGATTCCGCGATCTTGACCTCATAGACGCTCCCGGTAAGCGAAGACTCGGGAAAGCGCTTATGACCACCGCACCCCGCCGTGACAAGGATTCCGATCACGACGACAAGCGTTCCAATGCGCGCGAGATACATTGCCTACTCCTTCCATTATCCGGTTCGTCATCAAATGACTTCACAGACCGGATGCGTTGAAGCGTATCAGCACCGTGCGCGCTTGTACGCTGAATGGCGCTCGTGGTCAAGGGAAATGACGAGAGATTACGCGCTCAAGTCATAGAAAGACGAGAGTTTGGGGGCGGATGAAATCGAGTCGCGTTACTGCGGAAGCTCAGACTGTGAGGGGGCAGCGACGAGCGTGGTCTCTTTCGGCAGGTACGGCACAATGACCTTTTGGCTGCCGCCCTGAGGATAGGGGAAGGTTTCGCAGTCATCTGTTTCGTACGCGCGCCAGTCGAGCCACTCACGGACCTTCGTGCATTCTTCCCAGCTTTCGTAGGGACCGACCATGATGGGAAAGCTTTGCGTCGAAAGCATGAGACTGAAATAAAAAGCGCACACGACGAGGCTCAAAGGCCCTCCGGGATGTGGGGAGGTTTTACGGAACTTCTTCCATGTATCTGGTTTATGTCAACTACGGTGCAAAGACAAGAAATTCGTGAAACTCTCGCCTGACACGCGACGTGGCTCACCGAGGTGTGACTCCAGGCGGAACCTTGACCGGTGGGCATTCTGGATATTGCTCATTGCCTCCAACGCTCCTACAATGCGCCCAGCGTTAGTGTGCACGATGGGCTATGTAGACAATAATCTCCTTTCAGGAGAAAAGATTTTTTTTCGTACTCACCTGCATTGGAAGGTATTCATCCCGTCAGTGGTGCTCTTGTTGATCGCGATCGCCCTCACGGCGGCTGCGATCTATCAGGGCTTGGATCCCTACCTGTCTCTGCTGATCCTCGTGATTCCGCTTGGTGTCTTACTGCAAAACTACCTCACATGGCGATGCTCGGAGTTTGCCGTTACGGACAAGCGCGTGTTGATCAAAACAGGCATTGTGAGTCGTCACACCCTGGAAACCATCCTCACGAAGGTGGAGAACATCGGTGTGGAACAGACGCTCTGGGGGCGGTTGTTCAACTTCGGCACCCTCTATGTGACGGGCACCGGCTCCACGAGAGAAACCTTCCCGGGTATTCATGGGCCATTGGAGTTTCGTAAGGCGATTGAGGCAGCGGCGGTGGCGTTCGAAGAACGGCGGCCGAGTGGTCCCAGTAAAACGACGCTCAGGTAAGTGCGAGGATACATAACCTCGCCTTGATGAGCGCCTCCACCCGAAGTACGAACACTCGACATAGTTTCAGAATGATCCCACCTCAGGTGTAGAGGTGAAGGTTGGGACCTACAACGCGAGGCTGCTGATTTTCCCGAAATGAAGAACCGGCATAGAGAATGGAAAATGCATGTTAACAGGCGGTTTCCCCTTGATCACCGGATGGTTGAAAGGCAGAATCTCGTTCTGTACAGAAGGAGGTCCTATGCACCGCTCTCGTACCGCGTTGGCGTACCTGGTTTCCCTGCTCGTCGTTCCGCCGGCGTTTGCGCAGACCGTCGGATCCGAAGTGCAGCGCGACGTGAATCAACAAAACCGCATTGAGCAAGGGCTGCAATCCGGTCAGCTCAATACCAAGGAAGCGTCGCAGCTCGAGCGCGGCGAGGCGAAAATTGACCGCATGGAATCGAACGCGTTGAAGGATGGCACGCTTTCCCAGCAGGAAGCCGCAAAAATTCAGCGGGCACAGAATCAGCAGTCGGCCAAGATCAAGCAGCTCAAGCATAACGAGACGACCGGCGATCCCGCTTCCGCCTCTTCGCAGCGCATGCATGCCGACGTTCAACGCAACGTCAACCAGCAAAGCCGAATCGAGCAGGGCGTGCAATCGGGCCAGATGACGAACCGCGAAGTCTCTCGAGCGGAACACGGACAAGCGCGCGTGGCCAAGACTGAAGCGCGGGCAGGGTCTGACGGCCATGTGAGCGCACGCGAGCAGCGCCGTATCCAAAACAAGGAGAACCGGCAAAGCCAGCGCATCTACAGAGAGAAACACAACAATCGCCAGCGGTGATCCAAACGCGCAGGACGGCGGCCAGTCAGTCGGCTGCCTCGCTTGTGCCAAACGATCGCAACAATATGGGGATGGCTGAACGCTTGCCGGCGCGGCAATCCCCGCACCTCCTCTCCTCTCGTATCTCAGCGACCTCTGATTGATATGATAAAGCTGTGTAATGAACGTCGTGAGTGAGGCATGTGTCCAAATTGACCTCACATGTGGCAATGGTGTGCTCGCGGCCACAGCCTTCAACTGATTCATCCCCAACATGTCGCTCAGTAGAAACCTTTCCGTACCTCGCCCACTCCAGAAAGAGGCGAGCTGAGCCCGACCGCATGCGCTGAGTCCCACTCGGGTGCAACCTAGGGCCGACGATCCTGCAATGACGGGCACGACCTGGTGAGAATCGGTAAGAATCGGCTTCCAGTCTGATTCACGTCATAGACCGCCTTTCTCCATCCGATGAGAGCCGATCACCCCATTAACCCGGCTGGACCGTGGTTTTCACTTGTCGACTCCTGCGTCCGCAGGGCGTACACCATTGCCATCATGAAACCGATCGAATCTCAACGCTTCCTTATGCGCTGTTGGAAGTGCCACGGTCCGCTTCGTGACGAGACGGTGATCGATCAGCACAGCGGCCTGTCCATTCGGCACTTCCTCTGTCTTGGTTGCGGCCGCCGATGGCCGAGCGGAGAGCAGTCACGACCGGCAATCGCCGCGTGAAACGCCCGCGTTTGTCGCCTTGCTTCCAGGACAACGTATCTCACCCTCAATGGCTTGAAGAGGTGCACCAATGCATAGACGCACCATGCTCACCCTGATCTCTCCTCTCCTCATCGTCACGGCGACTGTGACGACGAGCGATGCGGCTACAACATTTGGAGGAAGCAGTATCCTTGCCGTCGACGAAGGGCAGAAGACAATCACCTTTAAAACCAAAGAAGGACAGACATGGACCTTGCCTGTGGTCGATTCCAAGCTATTGAGTCAGGCACAAGTCGGGAAGGACGATCAAGTGACCATCGAGCTTAACCTGAACGACCAAATCATTGATGTCGTCAAGCCTTCACAGGCGCCGAGGTCCGATGGCGCCGACACCCCTACCCACGCCGAAGATCGGTGACATGTGATCTGATGATTTAATTCAGCGATTGCAGCGAACCGGTCGCCCGGGCGAGATTGACGCGATGAACGTTGTAGCGGGACGATCCTATTGACAATCACTGCAGGCTAGCTCATTGGCATCCATCTTCGAGTGATGGACGCCAATGAACTGTAATATCCTGTACGCCTATCGGTTCATCCCTGTCTGGTCCGTATCAGACTGGGCTGCAGCAAGCTCATTCCTCTCCACTGGCTTTTTGACCGATCGGCTCGCCAGATTTTCGGAACCAATCGAAATTGTGCCTGCGATATTTTGTTCGCCGATAGGATCCCCTGACGTGGCCCGCACCACATACTTCACCTCGCCGGGATCCCGAAAACAGACGCTTGCCGTCTCATTGGGTCCCAATTTGGCCGAGTACTCGTTACGCTTGGTCCCAAAACCCATCAGCCCGCCGAAGTTGCGTTGGCAAGCGAGGTTTTCCGTCATGGGGTTGAGGAAAATCACCCGGACATTACCTTGGCGCTTGTTGACCCACCGGATCTCATCGCCGGGATTAACCGTTACAGATGTCGGATCGACTCCCTCACGGACAATGACGTCTTTGACTTCGCCCGTCCGGGTCAACGTCGGCATGCTTTCTCCTCCTATGGTTTGGCAACCACCAAGCATCAGCAGAGCAGATCCAAGGATGATTCTTTGGATGCGCATTGGAGCCCTCCTTTGTTCGAGGTGAAAGTTGTTCTCCACCCAGACACTTACCTCCGGTCAGCATAGGCCAACGCCGTGTGGGGCAGGCTAAGGGTATTCGCGAGTATGTCAAACGCCAGGCGTGGATAACCCATCAGTCCTTTTCCCAATGACTCAAGCGGCAGATAAGAGACTTGCGGATCTTCCAGAGAGCCTTTCGCTTCGAACATTGCCGTCGAGAGTCCCGGCCGATGGCCATCAAGCAGTTGACCGAACAACGGAATCTTGTCGATAAGGTCTGTATATGTCGCAACGGGGCTCACGGCCAATGCTAAGTCCAATCCATCCTTCGTGCCTGCTGTACCCGCCCCCGTCACTTTAACGATAGGGC
>JBKPKC010000148.1:0-3014 GCA_046765595.1 Nitrospirota bacterium | reverse complement strand
CCTCTCGATGGTGGACGCATCCTGCGAGCCTTTCTCTGGTGGATCGGGGGAGACGAGAATCGAGCGACCCGTATCTCATCGCGGGCGGGCCAAGGCGTCGCCTTGGTGTTCTTTGGTCTCGGGCTCTGGGAATTTCTTTCGGCGCAAAGCTTGAGCGGCATGTGGCTTAGCCTGTTGGGATGGTTCCTGTTGGATGCGTCGACGGCAAGCTATGTTCAGGCGGAAATGCTGACGGGGCTGGCGCATATCAAGGTTGGCGATCTCATGTCCCATGAGTGCGTACCGGTTCAGGGGGACCTGTCGCTCGAGCGGTTTGCTGAGGACTATGTGCTGCAACAGGGACGACGGTGCTACGCCGTTGAAGACCGCGGGGCTCTGGTCGGCATCGTGACTCCCGCCGATCTGGCCAAGGTGGAGCGGGCGCACTGGCAGAAAACGCCCGTCAGAGCGGTGGCGCATCTCCTTCATCAACTGCGGTCGGTCTCTCCGGAGACGCCGGTCGTCGAGGCCTTGCAGACCATGGGACGGGAAGATGTCAACCAGCTGCCCGTCATCACGGCAGGTCGGATGGAAGGGATGCTGTCGCGGAGTCATATCCTGCAGGCGCTGCAAACACGCAGCGAGCTCAGCATGTGAAATCTCAAAAATCGCATACGCAACCTCTCAAATGCTGAAATATGAGAACTGGAAGAGGAGAACAGATGGAGGTCTATTCATGAATACACGAGCATCACTGATGACGGTGTTGTTTCTGGCATGCACGGGCTGTGCTGGAGGGCCACCGGCCGGCGACAGCGGCATGAGTTCTCCGCAACAGGACGCCGCACGGCAAAGGACGGAGTACCGGACGCAGGCCAGCTCGCTTCGGGAAATGGCTGACCGCCGGCAACTGGAGGCGGATTTGTTGGCGCGGGAAGTAGGGCCGAACGATCCCAGCGTCGAAAAAAAGCGCCGGCTCGCGGACGAGCTGCGCGCGGCCGCGGTCGATGCCGAAAAGAAGGCCCAGGATATGAGTGCCCAGGTGCCGCATAACATGGTGCAGTAGAGATCACGGTCGAATCTCATATTTCACATGGGAGATAGGAGATTCGACTTCTATGGAGTCGAAAGGAAAAGGAGGATTCATGCCCACGACGATGGTTCAAGATACGGCCAAAGCCAGAGCCTTTTTCGAAGCCAAAATGGCCTATACCACGGGACCAGTCGAGTTGGAGCGCATGATGAAGGAGGGCAGTGTCAATATCGTCGACGTGCGAGCGGCGGACGATTATGCGAAAGGCCACATCCCCGGCGCAGTCAATTTGCCCAAAGACCGTTGGGGCGGCCTCGAGGGGTTGCGCAAGGACCGGACCAACGTCCTGTACTGCTACTCAATCGTCTGTCATCTCGCGGCAGCCGCGGCCGTGCAGTTCGCGTCGCAGGGGTTTCCCATCATGGAGTTGGATGGCGGCTGGCGTTGGTGGAAGGAGGACGGCTTTGATGTCGAAACATGAGACGACCGCGCGTGTCCGCCATTGAATGCCTATCCGCCCATCCACGACTATGCACTGGTCGGCGACTGCCGGACCGGTGCCCTCGTGTCCAGCCGCGGATCGATCGACTGGCTGTGCCTTCCGCGCTTTGACAGCCCCTCCTGCTTCAACCGGTTGCTTGACTGGGAGCGGGGCGGCTATTGCGAGGTGCATCCCACCGGCCATTATCGAACAAAGCGTTCTTATCAGGGGCCGACGGCCGTGCTCTCCACGGAATTCGAAACGGCTGACGGCCGCGCACGCCTCACGGACCTCATGCCCGTGTCTGCCGACCCCGGACAAGCGGGCGTCAAATTTCCCTTGCGCCAGATCTTGCGCCGCATTGAGACGCTCGAAGGCACGGTCGAGTTTTCCCTGACCATCAAACTTCGTCCCGACGACGGGCGGACGGTGCCCTCGTTCGAACAGCGGGGTCACGCCGGCTATTGTGCTGATTTCGGCGGGCGGATGCTGTGGGTGGCCGTCGACCGGCCGCTGGAGATCAGGGAAGGGATTTTGAGCGGCCAACTCGTGGTGTCTCGCGGAGAGTCCGTCACGTTATGGTTGTCATATGCGGAAGAGGCTCCGGCCGTCTATCCGGTGTTGTCTGAGGCGCCTCAGGCCATCGCCGACACGAAGACCTATTGGACAAACTGGGTGGAGAGCTGCCGCTACAGCGGTCCGTGGAGGGATCAGGTGCTCAGAAGCGCCATTACACTCAAGCTGCTGAGTTATGCGCCTTCGGGAGCGATCGTCGCGGCTCCCACGACGTCGCTACCCGAGCGGTTCGGCGGCGACCTCAATTGGGACTATCGTTACTGTTGGCTGAGGGACGCCTCCTTTACCGCCCATGCTTTTTTCCGGCTCGGCTTCGATGCGGAAGCCCGCGCCTTCACCCAGTGGATGACGCACGCCACGACATTGACCTACCCCAAGCTGCAGGTGATGTACACGCTGCACGGGGAAGCGTCGATCCCGGAGCGGTCTTGGTCCCTCTTCGAAGGCTATCGGCGGTCGCAGCCCGTTCGCTTCGGCAACGCCGCCTCCCAGCAGGAACAGCTCGATGTATACGGCGAGGTGCTCGACTCGCTGGCGTTGTACGTCGAAGCGGGCTACCCCGTCGACCGCGACACCAAACGTTGGATCGTCGAAGTCGGGAATCTGCTCTGTTTCTCTTGGCCGTATCCCGACCACGGGATTTGGGAAATCCGGGGTCAGCCTCGACACTATGTCCATTCGAAAGTCATGTGCTGGACCGCGTTGGACCGCGTCGAACGTCTCGCCCGCAAGTTGGGAGTGCGCCCCTCGACCTCGGCTTGGGCGCAGGCCAAGGAGGAGATCGTGCGTGCCGTGCTCAAATCCGGCTATTCCAAGACCCGCCGCAGCTTTGTGCAGGTGCTGGGGGGCACCCGGCTTGATGCGGCGGCCCTCACGTTCGGCCTGACGGGTTTCATCGACGGACGGGATCCGCGCATGACCTCGACAATTGCCACCGTTCAGCGC
>JBKPKC010000147.1:0-4592 GCA_046765595.1 Nitrospirota bacterium | reverse complement strand
ATGTGCAGGACCAGCAGATCCTCGAGCAAAGTGAACAAGGTCGGACGATGTTTTGCCGGGTGAAGGCCTTCCTGCCGGCCGAAGAAAGTGCCCGCGCGATTCAGACACAGCTCGCGGGCGGCCCCGCCCCGGCGGAAGGGCTGGATCAAAACCGCGTGCTCAAGTTGCTCAATGTGAAAGAAGAGAGTCTGGGAATGCTGTCCATCCAATATCAGGCGCTCAAACGGTTGGATTGGGCCACGACCCATTACCAGGGAGGACTACGCGACGCCGCCCATATTATGGTGGACTTCTATGACACCCAGGGACTGCTCCTCTATAGCCAGCGCTTCGAGGCTTGGCGAACGGCGTCCGGCGAAGACATCATGAGCCCCGGGGCCGTCGGCATCTTGCAGGTTCCCAAACCCGCCTCGGCCAAGACCTACCGTGTGTGGCTGGTCAAATAGGACGCCGTCAGCGCTTGTTACGATGACACCAGCACCCAGACCTACGATCAATTATCCGAAGAATTGCGGACACCAAGCCTGCTCGTGTCAGGCCCAGCAACACAGTTCCTTTTGCAGCGAGCAATGTGAGCAAGCGCTGGCCCCTCCTCCAGGCGCCACATGTCCTTGCCGGCATCCCGACTGTGGAAACAGCGCACCAAAACGCTGAGCGTCATGATATCCCCGTATACACCGGTCGTTGCATGAGAGGCCTTGCTACGGCAACATGTCTCATGCTGTTTGCAGCCTGCGCCGGCACGGCCCAGACTGATTGGCAGACGAGGATCGGTCGGGATTCGTTGAACGATGTGACGCGCGAATTGGGTCGCCCGGAGAGTTGCATCGGTCTCGATGACGGAGGGACTGCCTGTTCGTGGCTGACAGGGAAAGATAGCGAACGCATTGAGAAGCTCATCCTGACGTTCAGTCCGAATGGGAAATTAGCCACATCCAGTCATGTGCATTTTTAGAGTGCGAGCAGGTCACGTCGAGTGAGCGGCATCTGGCGAACAAACATCAGAGGGGCGATGAGCAGCACTTTGAGTTCCTACGGGTCCTTCAAGCCGCTCATCGCCAGACGAATTGCTTCTCTTACTGGCCCTGGTTGACCACAGGAATTACATCCGGGCGTCCTTCGGCTGCGGTCGGCGCGTTCACCGGTTTGAATTTGACTGCCACCCCTTGCACGGACGTGCACGTGAAACTGTAGACGTTGTAAATGGGAACGAACCCGTAGAGGCTGCTGGATACCGTCACGTTCACCAAAGCATCACCGCCTCGTTGTGCCAGCGCATCGTCGACCGCGGTTGAGAAGGTCGAATCCCCGAAGGGGATGACCGCGATGACAAAGTGCCGGCAAGCGCTTCCTTCCGCCGAGCCCAACTCTTCAAACGCAACTCCTGCTTTGAGCCGGTCTGCATTGTTCGCCGAGGCCTTGGTTACGATGCCAAGATGGCCAACGGACGTACAACCCGCTGCCAGAACAGCGAGGCAGAATAGTGAAGCGAGACCGCCAAGCTTCCGCATACAATCCTCCTTTATTAGGTTATTTACCCAATGGAGTTCGTGCAACCTATCTCCCCTAGATACATTTAGTTAGCAATCGGGCGCATAGTTTATGGATGCAAGGAAGGGAGGCAATACCTCTTTTGGATAAATAGGCCGAATCTGCTGGTGATGTGATGAAGTAGGGGAAATCTCGCGCAAACAAAGGGTTAGTTAATACAATGCGCTACACCCGGGAGAAATAGCACTTATTACTTGGTGTTCAAATGCGGTCAATTTGGCGAGGTAAGAGGAGGTTACGGAACCGGCTCTAACGGAGAAGCGGCTGCCTGGTCCGCTTGGCTGACTGCCGCACGCGCTCTCGCGTGGATGCCGCCGAGTTTGAGATATTGCCGAAAGGCGTCGACTGACTTCGCGGGATCGTCGAGATGGTCTTCATAGAGCGTTCCCAGCGAGAAGAACACGTCAAGATTTTCCGGATTCAACTTCCCCGCCTGAACGAACGCTTGCGCAGCATCCTTATAGTGGCCCATCTTTTCATGCACCTGCCCCAGGATATAAAACGCGTCGCCATTGTCCGGGCCATACTTGACCGCCTGCTGTCCGGCGCTTAGCGCTTCATCGAGTTGCGGGAGGAGCTCCAACCGGAGATAGGTTTTGAGCATGTACGCTTCGGCAAAGGTGGAATCAAGCTCGATGGCATGGTTGACCCGTGCCAGCGCCTCTTCCGCATATTTCCCTCCCTGAAGTAGAGCCACCGCTTGGTCATATTCGCCCTTGGCCGCTTCACGGTCGTTCGATGACTGCTGGGTTTCAAGCACGGGGACCGCTTTGCGTTGTTGACTCAAGACCGTGTCCCCCTCACCGTCGATGCGCAAGGACACGGCTTCGACCTGCTGCTTGATATAGGTGCCAAGTTCAGAAGCCGTGAGCCATCCATTTTGATTCAGGTCCGCGGCCCCCGAGAGGCCGGTCAATAAGGCCTGGACAAACAGAGTCTTCCCACCCGCCTTCGCAGCGGCCTTCTCATCTCGGCCGGCTGCGGCAATGACTTGAACGGCGCGCGCATCGTTCTCCGCCGTTGGAGATGCCGGCTTGAGCGCAGGGGCCTCTGAGGCTCGGAACGGCGCGTTGACAATCAACAATGTGTGCTTGGAAGGCGATCGCTTGGTGAATTCCTTGATCGTCTCCACGGTCAAAAACTTTGCGACGTTCGTCGCCTGCGCGTCGGCGGGAACCAAGTAGCCCATATCCCTGCCTTTTCCATCCCGAGTGGTCCCTGTCTGGCCCACGAAGAATACGACCACCCGCCCGCTGTGCTCCACTTTTTTGGTAAACAGCTCGCTGAAGGCTTGGTGCAGCCGCCGTGCGCTTGCATCTTTGTTATACAGTTCAATGATTTCTTCGAAGCCGAGCTGCCGGAAGGCTTGAGCCACTTGTTTGGCTTCATCCACGGCGCCGGGTATGGAGCGGCCCTGGGGATACTGCTCGATCCCTATGATCAACGCCCTCGACCTGTCATAGAGCGCTTCGGCAGAACCGCCCTCAGCAAAGACCTCCGGAACCGAGGCGGCAGACCCGATCACCCATACCCACGGCAGCAGCAACCATGTGCGCATGGCTCTCCCCATAGACGGACCCCTCCCTTTTCCCTTCCATGGTCATCGGTGACTGTATCGAGACTAGGAAGATTCCGATGCTAGAGGTCTCCCTAGGTCGAATCTATGTGCCTGATTCTACAGGCAGATGCGGCAGTGGCTTAGACTCAGCACGTGACGAAGGATCACAATGGGGGGTTAGATTACCGAGAACCGTAAGGGGTGTCGACACGTCGCGGGTAGGACTCCCGGAGCTGGTCGGGAAGATTCGTATAATTGTCCATCATCCGGCGCTGGCGCTCCCGCATTTCACGCCGATCCTGTTCCTCTTGATCCCTCCGCTGAAGCAATGCAGACGCGCTATCCATGGCCATCGTACCAAACGAAGGCTGTGTGCGACCGGTGGATTCTATGGGCCGATGTTGGGAGTGGATGTCTTGAGGGTACATTTGTGCATGCGATGGGATGCCGACAGCCAGGGCGAGGCCTGCTAGAGCCGCGGCAGGGAACGTCAGAGAAGAGCGCGCCATTCGAGCAAGCTAGCATATTTCTTCCGGGCAATCGAGAGGCTCTTGTCTGAGACCGAGAAGGAAGCACACGGCATGAGGCTTGCTGTCCAGGTAGTTAAAACAGCGGGCGGCCCGAGGACCCGATGCCAGGATCGGCCAAGGTATCCGTCAAATCCGGAGGATAGGGCAAAATGCGTGTAATACGGTGGCCCGACTCTAGGAGGCACGAGGGACAAGTTGTCCTTCACAGACCAGACATTCCATACTTTCCACAATTAAGGAGATAGGCGAAGGCCGGCAGCCGGCCATGAGGGCCAACGGGAGGCCGGTACGGTCTCGAACGTGACGTCATGACGAACAAGATTTACAGAATGCCATCATTGAAAGTCGAGGAAGAATTGCCTGAACTGAAAAAACTCTATCAAGCGATACAGAATTTCCGGGAATCGATGGAAGGTGATCTGCCGCTCAACGACTTTGATCGCGTCTGCCTCGAAAATTACATTGCCTTGCTTCAGATTACGTACATGGAATGGAAGCGACGGAATTATCGCCCGACTCCGTACAAGCAGGCAGCATAAGCGGCAGCGTCCTGTCGATTCGAACTTCGAGCGCGTCCCTTCGCGCCTCATGGCGTTCGCACCCTCCCTTTTCCATAACAGCGCCGCCGGGCCTCCACGGCATTCAACTCATGCCCTGTGCTCTCACGTAGCAAACGGCACGCAACTCAGTTGAAAGGTTCTCTGCCCAAGGGCTCTGCCGAGTGTGCTCTGATCACCCAAGGATGCACCTTGGCCTTTTATGTCTTCATCTTTCATGGCCGGACGCCGGTTGATGATGTTCTTCGGCCTCGCGTATTTCGCGCTTGGCATCGCCTGCGGTCTGGCGAAACAACCCTTCACCAACTATTTCAAATCATTGGGCATGACCGCAGACATGGTCGCCGCCTGCTTCTCGGTGGCGGCCATTCCCTGGATGATCAAGCCGCTCTACGG
>JBKPKC010000146.1:0-7355 GCA_046765595.1 Nitrospirota bacterium | reverse complement strand
GACCAGGGACGCATCGAGCCCGTCACAATCAAACGTAAGATACACCGGCCCGCGACAGGCCTTCACGACATCCGGAACCCAGCGCGATGATTTTCCCTCATAGGGTCCTGACGGATCCACCAATTGGGCCGCGAAAAAGGTCGAGATCCGGTCGGTACGCGCTATCCTGTCGATCTCCTCGGGACAGATCGACCGGATACCGACCTGCACTAACGGCAACCCGTCGTCAACCACACGCGCCATGACGCTGGCGTGACTATAGAGATTGTCCTGATAGGCATGGCGGAGATCGCCGTGGGCATCGATCTGAACGACGGTGAGGTCGGAATACCGCTTGGCATGAGCTCGGATCGCGCCCAACGCGCCGGTGTGTTCCCCGGTCAACGTGACGAGAAACCGTCCCTTGCGTACGTGCGGCTGAACGAACGCTTCAATCGCCTCCACCGCCTCCCCGTCCACTTTCCCCTTCAGATCGAGCGGAGCGACCGTCGCAATTCCGCCCCACTCCCGATAGGGCTCAAAGCGAAGCATCTCGTCGTAAAACTCCACCTGATGGGAGGCCTCGATGATGGCCGACGGCCCTTCATCGGAGCCTGGCACATAACTGGACGTGTGTTCGTAGGGAGCGGGAAGGACATAGACGCCCGCCTGATCAGGATGGCACCACGGTTCGTCGAGCCCCAGAAAATTATTTTGTGAGCCTTCCCACCCAGCGGGAAGCGTCATGGGCATGTACTCGCAGGCTGCCGGCAGGCCTGGCGCACCCGCTCATCGCGGCCCCATCGCTAGCGGCGGGCCCGCTTCGGCAGATTTTCCAGAGGAATAAAGACGGCCAGTGCGACGACCGTCGTCCAGCGTCCTGGTTTGCCAATGGCCGACTGCGTGATGTTCAGGGTGCGGACGATCTTGCCGCCCATCTTAAACACCTGCTCGCGTTCCTTCCAAGCGATGTTGGGATCGAATTCGACGCCCAAGGTCGTTGCGAGCATCTGTGCGGCCAGATCCTCCGTATATTCGCCCGTCTCCTCGTCGGTTTCCCCGTGCGCGTGATGCTCCGACAAATACCCGTACGTCCGTCGGTCGGTCGGAATTGCCAAGCCGATCGAGGCGGAAATTAACCGATTCCGCTCGTTGGTCTCTGATCGGGCCATGACGCAATGCGTGATCTCACCCGGATTCAACAATTTCTCGCCGCGCTTCCGGGGAATGATTTTACAGTTGGGCGGGAGGATCGACGATACGCTGACGAGGTTGCAGTAGGCGACACCGGCGCTTCGGAGGGCTTGTTCGAACGACGCCAGCTTTTCACGGTGGACGCCGACCCCTCTGGTCAGAAACATATGCGTAGGTACCATCGTCTCATCCCCCTTGCTTCGTCCAACCGCGAGAAACGCCAAGCGTGACGCGAATTTTCGTCAGGCACAGGGTCGCTGTTGTACCAAGAATGTCTCCGGATCGCAATATCCCCAACGCTTTTCCCCTTAGACAGCCGGGGACGGTCGAAGGTTCAACACGAGGAATCGAGGTTCGGTCATCTCTTCAATGGCCGCCTTAATCCCTTCGCGACCGAGGCCCGAATCCTTCACACCGCCGTAGGGCATGTGATCTGCGCGAAACGTCGGGATCTCGTTCGCGAGGACGGCTCCGACTTCCAGCTGGCGGAAGGCCTGAAAAACCTTATTGACGTCTTGAGTAAACACGCCGGCCTGTAGCCCATAGTCCGATCCATTGAGCGCCTCGAGGGCTTCTTCAAACCGGCGATACGGCGTAACGCTGACCACCGGCCCGAAGACTTCCTGGCAGGAGACTTTCATCGTCGGAGCGACGTTGGACAGGACCGTTGCCTCGACGACTGCGCCCATCCGCTTGCCGCCCAACAGCACCCGCGCCCCTTGAGACACGGCCTCTCCGATCCATGCCTCGACGCGGTCGGCCGCCTTCTGGTCGATGAGCGGACCGACGACCGTCCCCTCGTCGCTTGGATCTCCGCTTTTCAATCGAGCCACCTGCAGCAGGAGCTTCGTCGTAAAGAGATCGGCGATGGAATGGTGCACGAGAATCCGTTGTACGGAGATGCAGGTCTGCCCCGCGTACCCGAATCCGCCTGTCGCACAGCGCTGGGCGGCGAAGTCCAGATCGGCGTCCGGTTCGATGATGACCCCGGCATTGCCGCCCAGTTCGAGCACCACCTTCTTTTTTCCGCACTTTTCCTTCAGGCGCCATCCGACGGGCGCACTGCCCGTAAAGCTCAACAGCTTGAAGCGGGGGTCGACCACCAATCGCTCCGCAACCTGGTTGTCGCAAGGCAACACATTGAGGCCGCCGGCCGGACAACCCGCCTCGAGCGCGATCTCTCCCAGCAACAAGGCCGTCAGAGGCGTTTGCGGGGCTGGCTTGATGAGAATCGGATTTCCCGCGGCAAGGGCGGGAGCGACCTTGTGCGCGACAAGGTTCAACGGGAAGTTGAACGGCGTGATGCCCAGGATCGGACCGATGGGAAAACGGCGCAGGATGCCGAAATGCGAATCGGTCCCCGGCGTCCAGTCGAGAGGGACGACTTCTCCCCCAATCCGTTTCGCCTCTTCCGCCGCGACGGTGAACGTCTGGACCGCTCGGGTGACTTCCCGGCGGGCATCAGCGATCGGCTTCCCCGCTTCGCCGGTCATCAGGCGGGCAAACTCTTCGCGACGATCGTACAATGATCCGGCGATGCGGTGAAGGAGATGATAGCGGCGATGAGCCGGCAGGGCGCCCATCGGCTTGGCTGCCTCGACGGTCGACTGGACAGCGGCGTCGGCATCGGCCTCGCTCGCCTGGGAGACTTCCGCCACGACCTTCCCGGTGAACGGATCATGCACCGGAGCGGCGGTGTTCCCCTGCCGCCACTGGCCGCCGATGAGGAATGGGCGTGGTCCCTCCAAGAAGGCGCTCCGCGTTGGACGAGGGGCCTACGGCGCGGACTCGACGGAAGAGGCGGAAGCCGGGTGCATGTTGGCCGCCTGTTCCGCGGCCCTGGCCCTGGCGACCAGATCCTCCGTGCCCCAGTCGGCGATCGCCTCAATGGCGAACGC
The DNA here is from genome assembly GCA_046765595.1 of Nitrospirota bacterium. Lineage (GTDB taxonomy): Bacteria > Nitrospirota > Nitrospiria > Nitrospirales > Nitrospiraceae > Nitrospira_C. The sequence goes on along the minus strand of JBKPKC010000146.1, from coordinate 4,284 downwards.
TTCATAGGTCGAGACCCCGTGACAGCCCGGACAATCGGGCATCGGAACCTTGCGATAGAACACTTCGGAAAGACAAGACATGCATACCCAAAACGGCGGTTCACCGTCGCGCTGAGCGACGGGCCAGAACGACTGTATATCAGACATACGGTAATCCTTCGTCAATGAGAGAAGTGAATGTTACGAACCGGACACCTTCGACAGCATCCGGTCGATTTCTTCGGCGAAGGCCTCAAACGGAAACGCGCCCGGGATCGCCACGGCAGGAATCTGTTCCGTGGGTCCCTCGACCGTCTGCATCAAAATGAAACCCGGCGTTCCGTGGAATCCCCACCGATTCGCCTCCCGGCGGTCCTTAAAGATGGATTCCAAGTGTCGCCGCTCGTCGAAACACTTTCCGAACTCTGCCTGATCCAACCCCATCGATTTGGCCGCACTCTTGAACGACCCGGAATCCAATCGGCTGCCCTCCCCGAACAACCGATCATGCATAGCCCAGTAGCGCCCCTGCGCTCCGGCGCAACGGGCTGCGAGGGCCGCTTCGACGCCAACGCCGCGGTCCGCGCGTGGATAATCGCGATAGACGAACTTCACTTTCCCCGTATCGATATAGGAGGCCTGCAATTTCGGCAGCGTCTCCTTGAAAAACTTTAAACAGTAGCCGCAGGTAAAATCCGAATACTCGATGAGCGTCAGCGGAGCATCCGTCTTTCCTTGCACGCGCCCGTCATCTGCGACGGAGGCTGGGCCGCCGGCCGCGGGTCCCCCACCCGCGAGCACGAGGCAAAGCAGCAGCCCGGCGGTGCACATCGATGCCACACCGCTCATCTTCGAGCCGCATGCTTGGCCTTCTTACGCTCAAGCAGCCCTGCCATGAGCAACGGCCAGACGACGGTGGCATCACTCAATACCTCGGCAAAACGTCCGCCGTCTTCGGGGGGTACGAACTTTCCCCACGACACGCCTTCCTGATAAGTGCAGCCGCTGAGGCCTCCCCAATAATCGGGCTCGGGACAAATCCGTACGCCGTATTGGAAACGAGGCGGTTTGACGCTCAGACCCAACCGCATGTTGCTGATCTCGATGTAGGGCCCGACTTGCTGGGACCAGTTGCGGGGCACTCCACCGCCGATCGTGAAGATACCGAGCCGTTTGGCCGACGTAATGAGCGTCGTGTAACTGTTCAGATCGTGGTACGGATTGAACGACGGATGGGACTGGTTGATCGTCCTTAGAATGTCGAGGTCGCTCCCATCCTTGGCCTGCGCCCTCGCCTGATCCACCACCCGCCCCATGGCCCAGGTGCCCACATCCAGTCCCATTTCCGAATCGGTGAAGGCGGGAATGTAGACCGGGACCTTCTTCAAGTACGCGCTCTTTAGAATCCCGTCTCCGTCGAACTCTTCCGCCAGCGTGCGTCCAAGCTCGCGAGTGAGCAGCTCGGAGGACAAGGTCTGGTCCGGACTGATCCGTTTCATCGTTTGGCCGACGACGTGTTCGACATAGTTCAAGTTGGCTTCCATCTCCAACGTGTCGTAGACCCGGTTATACCCCTTCTTAAAGAGTTCCTCATCGCTCACAGAGGGAGGCACGCGGTAATGCGTCTTGCCGACGGACTCGCTGAGACCGTGCGCAATCAAAGCGCCGGTCGACACGACAGCCTGCACCATCCCATGGTCGATCATGCTGCTGATGATCTTGCCCATCTTCGCAATCGTCATCGCCCCGGAAAGAGTCATGATCACGGAACAATCCGGATCCTCGATCATGGCCCACAGGACCTCGTAGGCTTCGCCAAGGCGGCGGCCTCCGAATGCCGTCTTCCGCATGGCGACCAGGAGTTCGTCGAATGAGCCGATGGCTTCCGGGTTCAGGGGTTCGAGAGCCTCGAAGCCGTCTTTCGCGCCGTCATGGAATTCGCGTGCGCCCATGGGTGAGTTGACCTGTCACGAAGAGTGAACAACCGCGAGCGACTCCCTTATACACAACCAATACGGGAGGCGTCAACGAAACAAGAGCGCGGCGGGAGGCCTGCAAGACAGACGTGTCGGGGCCATTGACGCGCACCCAATGCGGCTTGTGCCGCCCGCCAATCCACCGGACTGTGATGCATGGCGATTATTGGAGAGAAGCAGCCGGCAGGAACAGAAGAAGAGCCTGTCGACATGTTTATCTGAAGTGTATATCCGCCCGCTCAATGAAGAAGGGCTTCGCCTGAATAGCGGGCGGCTCTCACGAAAGTGCGGTTTGGTGGTCCCAACGGGATTCGAACCCGTGTCTGAGCCTTGAGAGGGCTCCGTCCTAGGCCAGGCTAGACGATGGGACCCGGCGTGCGCGCGCTGCAAAACGGAACGATGACGGTACCATGAGGTCATCCAGCTTTTCAATTCCACCGCCGTCCCCCGGATTGCGATTTTTTTCACACCGGCATCTTGACAGAACCGACCGCTTGGCCTATTTTTCCGCACGTCATCTAGACTCGAGATGATGACTCGTCACCCCATGCATAATCCGTTTCAATCCGACGCCGACATGGTCGATTTCGACGACGCCACGGAAACGATCGTCGAAGAAAAACCGGAGGTCGGCCTTGAATTGCACATCGGCTCAAACATCTTTCGAACGACCAACGGCGTCATGAAGCTGCAGGGCAAGGAGCAAATCGTGCTGGAGCTCCAGCCTGAGCCGCCAGCACTGTTGTTGACCATGGATTTCTATGATGAACAGGGGCAGCGGATCGGGCATCTCAGACGCAACCAACTGTCGGCCGCCGGATCCCAGCGCTTCGCAGTGTGCGTCACCTCACCACCTGACCCGACGCTCGACGATCCTCTCACGGTCACGGTATCCGAGCGGTCGACGGGCGCCACGGCCATTGAGGTGTACGTGTTCCAACGACGCAAGATCCGCTTCACATCCGCGCATTTCCATACTCATAAAGGCGAGGTGGTGTCCATCAGCCCCCACTTTTGCCGCCTCGGCAGCGGCTTGACGATGTTCGGCGATGTTGTCGAAAGCCGCGGCGGCGCCGCGGCCATAGGGTAGCCGCCAGCGCATTACGCACATTAGCTTTACGGACTCCGAAAGACATATCCCTTTGACAGCAAGTCAGACTCCCGTAGAATAGGTGCCATGACGGAAATCATCAAACCCAGCGTGCAGGCATTTCTTGTCTGCGATCAGGTGATCGAGGACAGCATCACCAAGAAAAAAAGCCTGATCGGCTTGTTCACCCACCTCCAAGCACTGAGCTTCCCGTTCCAGCATCAGCAGATGGGCTTGTACTTCTGTCTCACCGACGCCGAAGGGACGTACCGCTTCGACATCGATCTGATGTATCTGAACAATGAACAACTCGTCTGCCGCGCCACCTTACCGAACATCGTTATCATGGACCGTCTGCAGATTTCCGACTTCGGCATCAATATCCCCTCGCTCATCTTCCCCGCCCCAGGCCGCTACGAGTTTCGTCTCCGCATGGAAGGCCATCTGATCGCTCAGAAAGATTTCAACGTCATGCAGCTCCCGACCCACCAGACCGCCTGAACACCGTTTCGAACGCTGCTTTTCAAGGACGGGCCCTTCTCCCATACGTGGTTCTTATGGTAGAACTGCCTCGAAACACGCACATCATTGCTGCCGGGGAGGCTACGGAAAGGCCGTGCCTGAAGGAACACGTGCATCCAATTTCATTCGCGAGATCGTGGCTGCTGATCGCGCGGCGGGAAAACACGGCGGGCGGGTCGTCACCCGCTTTCCACCCGAGCCCAACGGCTATCTTCACATCGGCCATGCCAAATCCATCTGCCTAAACTTCGGTCTCGCAGCCGAACATCCCGGCGGCGTCTGCCACTTGAGATTTGACGACACGAACCCCACGACCGAAGACCCCGAATACGTCCAGTCGATCCAAGAGGATGTCCGCTGGCTGGGGTTCGATTGGGGCAGCCATCTGTTCTTTGCGTCGGATTATTTTGAGCCGCTCTACGAGCGCGCCGAACGCCTAATCAGGAATGGATTGGCCTACGTCGACAGCCTTTCGGCCGACGAGATGAGACAGTACCGGGGCAGCTTGACGGAACCGGGAAAGAACAGTCCCTTTCGGGATCGTTCCGTCGAAGAGAATCTCGACCTGTTTCGCCGGATGCGGGCCGGCGAATTCCCTGACGGGACACATGTCCTGAGAGCCAAAATCGACATGGCGTCGCCTAATCTGAATTTGCGCGATCCGGTCCTCTACCGAATCCGGCACGCCGCCCATTATCGGACGGGACGGACTTGGCC
>JBKPKC010000145.1:0-3572 GCA_046765595.1 Nitrospirota bacterium | reverse complement strand
CTGTGATATCGGGCCACTAGCCGGTAAATGGCTTATGCCGGCCAGTAATGGGCAAAAGGCCTAAGCCGTTCCTGTCTAGTAGCCCATTATTTCCGCATGTTGGGCCTTCTGCGAGGTTGCAGAGATCCCGTGAAAAAGCTTAGATTGTCGGCAGGCCGAGTTCAGCAGCAAACCACCCTCACCTGTTTAACCCCATACGCGGAGTGTAGGCCGCAATGACTCAATATCGTGTGCTCCCCGGACCGGAACATTTCCTTCCTCCCGCAGCAGCCTCGATGGGAGTGTACCTCCCCAATCCAGGCGAAGCGCACATCAACGGCGTCATTGTGTCGGAGGAAAAGGCGTATGAGGAGGCGGCACGCCAATTCTTAATGGCGAAGGTGCCGACGATTTTTCCCGGTCCCCTGGTGCTCTGGGCGTGGAATGAAAAGGCCGCGAAGAAGGCCACGGCCATCCGTCACCTCTACAACACGCTGAAGGAATGCGTGCAGCCGGGCCAAAAGCCGATGCTGATTCCAATGCCGGACTACCGGCCGAAATATCCCAAGATCAATCCCGAAGTTGAAATCAATCCCAACCACCCGAATTTGACCATCTGGCACAACAAAATCGATTGCTGCATGTTCGTGGGGGTGCATTGTCATCAAGCCAATCTGTCACTCAAAATCATTCGTGGCGGAACGTCCTGCTATACGATCGCGATGTGCGCGCAGGCGGGACATGAAGACGCCATGCTCTCGTTCCGCGACGCATCAGTTGAAAAAATCATGAAACTGGCCGACACGGTGAAACGACTCAAGGGAACGGTCCAACCGCGGCTGGCCACAACCAAAAACGGCGCTTCCAGTTAATCCTGGAAGATCGAGGCGAGTGAAAGGAGGCTGGGTCCATGGCTAACACCCCCTCAGTTATCGGAACGCAGAACAAAAAGGGTCAAACGTTTACCGATCCATGGAAGATGCTCCATGAAGCGCCTCGCACGCCATCGTTCTTTACGGGCAGCGAAGTCATCAAGGAAGCCGTCCGCCGCGCCAGTTGCGACGTCATGATCGCCTATCCCATTACCCCGCAAAGCGAAGCGGCGGCATTGATCGGCGAGCTCTTTGCCGAGGGATACATCGGCGATTATTTCCGCGGTGAAAGCGAATTTGCCGTCATGTCCCAATGTGCCGGCGCCGCCTTTGGAGGCGCGCGTGTGTTCACGACGACAGCCGGTCCTGGGACGATGCGCGCAATGGAAAACTTTCCGATGTGGGCGGGGGCACGGCTGCCGATTCAAATGATCGTCACCTGTCGCGGCATCAACTCGCCCCTCTCGATTCAACCCGACACACTCGAAATCGCCTATCTGTTGAATACGGGCATGTTGGTCTGGCACGCGGAAACCGCACAAGACTTTTTCGACTGGATTCTCAAGGGCTACATGGTCTCCGAAGAGCCGGACGTGCACTTGCCGCTGGCGCTGTGCTGCGACGGCTTCTTCGTGACGCATACGAAGGACGTCGTGAATCTCACGCCGACCGACATGTGTCTGCCGCCTTACGATCCTTACCGTTCGCCCGTGCCCTGCATGGACATGGAATGTCCGCCGGTGCGCATGATGCGCGATCCGTTCGTGATGAAGAGCAATTACATCAGCTACGCGACGCATGCCTCCTGGCAGCAGGAAATCTGGGCAGCGATCGAACGCTCACGCAAGCATTCGATCCATTGGCTGAACGGTCTGATCGACACGGAAAACATCGACCAGGAAATTATGATCGTGGCTTCGGGCACCGCCGTATCGCAGGGACGTGAAGCCATCCGTCTATTGGAGGACGAGGGTGTGCGCTGCGGACTGGTCAAGATCAAGACGCTGCGCCCCTGGCCGGAAGAAGAGATTCGCGAAGCGACGAAGAACGCCAAGCACATCTTCGTGCCGGAGTTTAACGTGACCGGATGGCTGGCAAAGGAAATCCGCGCGACGATTCCGAATCCCCATCGCGTACATGCCGGCCCGCACGTGTGCGGGGGCATGACCATGCCGCCGGAGATAATTGTGTCGGAAATCAAGACGGCCCTCGGGATGAAGAGCTTCTCCCTGGCCGGTCGTGGAAGCTGAGCAGCACACATACTGAACACTGTTCGCTCCCGCGAGCGAATCTGAGGAGGCCATAATGAGCAAGGAACGCATCAAGATTTCTGAAGACCTTTACGACATCATGCCGTCGGACTATCAGGACCTCGTCAAGAGCGCGACGTACGGCAAGGATGACCGCGGATGGAAAGACATCGGCTCTTCCAAGGAGTTGATTGAACAGCATTCGCTCTGTGCCGGCTGTCCGGAGTCCATGGCCTTCCGCTACATCTTGGCCTCACTCCCGAATCCTGAAGACACTGTCATGGTCGGTTCCACCGGTTGCACCAGCCTGGTGTTTCCGATGGTGGCCGTCCATAACATCCATTCACTGTTCGGTAACCAGAATGCGATTGCTTCCGGTCTGAAACGTGCCCTGAGTGTCCGGTTCCCCGGCCGCGTCAAGGACGTGGTCGTTCTCGCCGGCGACGGCGCGACCGTCGACATCGGCCTCGATATGACGCTGCAGGCCTGGTTTCGTCAAGAAAAGTTCACCACGATCTGTTTCGACAACGAGCTCTATGCCAATACCGGCGGCCAGGAGAGCGGACTCATGCAAAAGGGTTTCGTGGCCAAGATGGCGCCGGTTGGAAAGCTGTTCGACAAGGTGCGGTTGCCGGAGATTGCGCGGGAATCAGGCTGCCATTACGTCGTGAACTGCACCGTCAGCAAGCCTTCGCTCGTTGAGAAAGTCATCCGCAACGCCGTGCACATCGCCCGCGAAATCGGCCCGACCTATCTCCAGCTCTACACGCCCTGCATTCTCGAAATCGGCAAGAACAGCATGGAAGGGCTCCAAGAGATGCGGGATTCCGAGAAGCCGGCCGAGCGGTTTGCGTACAAGGAATACGTCAGCGAACCGGCCAAGCAGTTGTTGGCTGAACTCGCCGCCAAGGACAAAGAGCGGAAAGCGGCGGCCAAGCAGTTGGCGGGCCAAGCGCAAGCCTGAGGAGGCCATCATGATCAAGAAGAGGCTCAATATTCGGATGTCAGGCTTGGGCGGGCAAGGCGCCGTCACGGCGGCGCACGTATTGGCCATGGCCGCCAACCGGGACGGCAAGTTTTCCATTTCCAACCCGTTTTTTGGCGCCGAAAAGCGGATGGCGCCGGCCGAGAGCTATTGCCGCATCGGCATTGAGCGCATTTATGACCGCGGTGAACTCGTGTTCCCTGACGTGATCCAGGTATTCCACCCGCAGGTCATTACGATGGGGAAGAGTTATACCATGCCGTTTTACTCCGGCGTGAAGGAAGGCGGCGTGGTCATTATCAACTCCGCTCAACCCCTCCTTTCGGAAGAGGATGTACAGCGACTGAAGGATTTGAACGTGGCTGTGTTCTATATCGCAGGCACGGAGCTCGCCATCGAGGTCGCCGGCACTGAATTGTCGACGAATATGGCCATGATCGGCTCGGTGTCGGGGATCACCAAATGGTGTCTCTTATACACATCTCC
>JBKPKC010000144.1:0-3076 GCA_046765595.1 Nitrospirota bacterium | reverse complement strand
TCCCGGCTCAGACGCGCCAGTTCATCCTGATAATACAGATCGCTCTGGCTTCGCAAACCCCAAAACAGCGTGGTGCGGCTCGGCGCCGCCCGTTCCGCATTCGCGAAGAGCATGGATCGAAGGGGCGCAATGCCAGTGCCGGTGGCCACAAACAGCAAGTCCCGTCCCGGATCGTCCCGCAAATAGAAATTTCCCGCCGGGCCGGTAAATTGTGTCCGGTCTCCCTTCCGCAAGGAGAAGAGATACGTGGACCCGGGGCCCTGCGGCACCAGATTAAGCAGTAATGAAATCGTTCGGGAAGAGCTTGGCGGTGACGCAATGGAATAGGGCCTTGTGACCGTCCGCCCGGTTCGCAGATCCGGCACCTCGAATGAGACGAACTGGCCGGCCTTAAAATGGATCTCAGACGGCTCGAGTAATTCAACGTCGATTTGACGGACATCGTCCGTCAACTGGCGTACAGCGACGACGGTTGCCGCGAATCGATGAAGAGGCATGTGGGCAGCGCAGTATACCTTTCGATGCGAACATCTTACCAATCGACGGGAGGCGGCGACGACCGAGGATGTTACCAACGACGCGCCGAGGCCAGCAGGGCGCCGGCCTCTTCGGGCGCAAGAGGTTTTGCGAAGTAGTACCCTTGGCCATACTCGCAGCCGAGCGACCGTAAAGTGGCCAGGTGCTCAGCGGTCTCGACGCCTTCGGCGACCACCTGCCGGCCGAGTTGATGGGCCAGGGCAATGATGGTTTTCACGATTGCGAGCGCATCGTCCTCGGCGCCGAGCCGGCGGATGAAGGATTGATCGATTTTCAAATATCGAATCGCCAGCTGCTGGAGGTGGCTCAAGGAAGAATATCCCGTGCCGAAATCGTCCAAACAGGTGTCGACCTGCTGAGCCTTGATCTCCGCGAGCGCCTGACTGACGGCTTCCGGGTTTTTCATCATCTCCGACTCCGTGATCTCGATCTTGAGGCTTGCCGCGTCGATTCCAGTGCGGGCAATGACGTCCTGAATCAGCTGCGACACACGGCCCTGAGCAAAGTGTTCAATGGAAAAATTCACGCTGACATTGAGCGGGCGAGTACGGGGAAATTGCTCTTGCCACAGCCTGAGTTGACGGCAGGCCTCGCCGAGGGTCCACTCGCCGATGTCTTTCATCAGGCCCAATTCCATCGCGATGCTCAAGAAAGCATCCGGTCTGGCCAATCCATAGTCAGGATGCTGCCATCTCAGTAGCGATTCGAAGCCCGCCACGCGCCCCTCGGTCAGCTCCACAATGGGCTGGTAGACCAGGCGGAACTCTTTACGGTCCAGCGCCTGCCGGAGGTCGCCTTCGATCTTGAGGCGTGCCATGGCCTCCTGATGCATCGCCTTGTCGAAGATGACAAAGCCGGCCCGCCCGGCCGCCTTGGCTTGCAACATGGCCGCCGTCGCATCCCGCAGCAGGTGTTCGCCGCTCTCGTAGCCGGTGTGGCTGCAGGCGATGCCGATGCAGGGAGTCAGAAAGACTTCTCCGTGCTCCAAGTCGAAGGGCGTTGAAAACTCCTGCTGCAGGCGGTCGGCCACGCGCGTCGCATTGCTCACCGCTTTGAGATTGTCGATGAGGAGCGTAAAGGCGTCCCCTTCCATTCTCGCCACCGTATCCGCGGAGCGCACGCGCCGCAAGATGCGTTGGCTCACTTCGATCAGCAAGCGATCAGCGAGCGAAGGGCCGAGTCCGCTGTGCACGATCTTGAAGCCGTCCAAGTTCACGTGCAACAGCGCAAAGAGATGACCCGGCTGGCGGCGGGTCTGTAAAAAGACGCGCTCCAAGCGGTCCATGAACAAGGCCCGATTCGGCAGACCGGTCAACGAATCGTGAAATGTCTCGAGAAAGAGCCGCTGCTCTGCCCGGCGCTTCTCTTCGAGAAGCCGTTTACGTTCCAGCGCCTGAGTGACGGCGTGGCCCAACCGTCCGAGCCGGTCCTTCAACAGATAATCGGCCGCGCCGGCTTTCATACATTCCACCGCCATGTCCTCGCCGATGCAGCCCGAGACGATAATGAACGGCACGTCCAACCCCCGTTCCTTCATGAGACGGAGCGCATCTTGGGCCGTAAACTGCGGCATCGAATAATCGGAGAGAATGAAGTCCGGGGGCTGGTCGAGCTCATGAAGATAGGCGTCCTTCGTCTCGACGCGGCGGAAATTCAGGTCAAAGCCCGACTCTCGGAGCGCTTCGATCATCAGCTCCGCGTCGGCTGGAGAATCTTCCAGTAACAACAGATTCAGGCTTGTCGACATGGCGTTCGTAGATACACCCTACCCCTCGATATGGCAGTATAGGGTGAGACCGCCCTGCAGCCAACGAAATCAAGGGAATCGCATTGCCTTAGGAAACAACCCTAGTAGGAGTATGGATGACAAAAGAACGGCAGGATTCCGAATCGGAGGGGCGAAGCGGTCTCTTACACGATCTGCTCCGCCGGCCATGAGAACACGCGCAAGGCCGGCTTTTCCCATCCAGGGTGCTTTGCGGCCTCCCCATACCACTGTCTGACCGCCTTATTCACCCGCTCCACATGATCCGAATCCAAGGCGACCAGGATGACAGAATTGGTGCCGGGGTAAAAGGCCAACCCTGCAGCAGGGCCGGTCTGGCCGTAGCCGACCGTTTCATTGACTTCCGTGAACGCCTTGACGCCGCAGCGGTTAAGTAGCTCGTGCACGCGTTCCTTGAGCGACGACCGAAACACCACCATGAGCATATGCATGCGGCATCCCTTCCGTTATCGGGAGAGGCGGACCGACTTCTTCATCGTTTCACAAATGGCTTCTGATGTATTCATTGATCCGCTCGACATCATCGTAGACGAGCCTTCGCTGTCTCAACAGCGCCATCGTCTTGGCTCGAATGGGCCGCAGATAGCTCTGATACCGGGCGACATCTCCACCGTGTCCCTGAAGGAGCATCCCTGCTGCCCTCGCCGCTCTCTCCACCGCGTGATAGATCCGCTGGACACGGTAGTTGCGCAAGACCTGCGACAGGATCGTCGAGCCGGCGAACAAGACGGACAAATACGTCCCGATACCGGC
>JBKPKC010000143.1:0-9883 GCA_046765595.1 Nitrospirota bacterium | reverse complement strand
GCCCACGGGTGCTTAACGCGACGGCGATGGTGTCCTGCTTCTGCTTCTCCGACCATTGCCGCACGATGGCGAGCAATCGACGATAGGGGGCCTGAGAGACCCGGTACAAGAGCGTGGCCACGGTCTCATCCAGCGGATCGTGCGGCTCGATCAAATCCACGGGATCTTGCGGCCCCCAAGCGGAGGGCTGGTCGAGACCCGTGCCGCGGAGGGCCTCCTTGGCATACCGCGCGAGATCCGTATAGACCGTCGCTTGATAGTCGTTGGCCTTGGCATGCCGTGCAAGCGTCGGCGCCATCGGTTCGTTGAGTCCGCCGGTCTGGCCGGACAGTTCTCCCCACACGTTGAGCGGCGGCCGCTGGCATGCATCTTTTAACTCTTCGCCGATCATTCGAAGCTCGGGCAGTTGGGAAGAGAGTAGTCTCGTAATTTGCTTTTCCAGCGTTCGAATGCTGACGACTTGGCCGACATTGGTTTTACAGGCAAGCGGGAGGAGGTATCGGGTGGCGTCAAATGCGCGTGCGCTGATCGTCCGCTGGTAGTCCGCCGGCTTCATTGCCTCCGGACGAGGGTCCCGCTCGGATAGAAACTTGACGAGCGGCTCCTGAAGCAGCCGATAGATTTCTCCGAGGCTGCGCAAAATCCCGTGGTAGGCACCTTCCGTTTCGCTGCCATGAATGGCATCGGGCACGTACCACCCGCCGGACGCAAAGTTCTGATATCGGCTGGACTTCGCCTGTCCGTCCCAAACCGGCTCATCCTCGAGCCTGATGGCGGCGAGCTCGGTGATGTCCTCGAAGCAGATGATCACGTGGCCGAGATCCGCAATCGAGGCATGTCCGTAATCGAAATAGAATTGTTCCCAGAATTTCTCCGATGAGTGTCCGTGCACCCACTTGATGCTGTGCTCGATCGAATCGGGGGAGCGGCTGTACCGAGCCAGGGCATAGGCGGACTTTTCCGGCGGCATGGGTGCCACGGCGATGACCCGGCGGACTGGTCGGTCACTGCTCACGACAGGGCTCCTGGAAACATAGAAGATGGAGGCTGCGAACTATAGCGCCTGGCGGCGCTCCGTGCAAGAACAGAAGCCCCTCGCGTTGACTTGCCGACAAACCGGTCGTTATAGTCCGCGCACATTCACGACTCCGTAGTCCACGCGCAATGGACAAGATAAAAGGCATTAAAGGCGTCAAAGACATTCTTCCTGAGGACACGCCGCGCTGGAGATTCATTGAAGATGCAGCCCGGCAATGGGCCGACCGCTATGGCTTCAAGGAAATCCGGATCCCGATTTTCGAGGTCACCACGCTCTTCGCGCGCAGCATTGGAGCATCCACGGACATCGTCGAAAAGGAAATGTACACGTTCCCCGACCGTGATGGCACCTCCCTCACGCTGAGACCGGAAGGCACGGCCGGAACGGTCCGCGCCTTCATCGAGCACAATCGAGGGGCTGATCCTGTGCCGCAGAAGTACTTCTATATCGGACCGATGTTTCGTCACGAACGGCCGCAGGCAGGTCGTCTGAGACAATTTCATCAGTTCGGCGTCGAATATTTCGGAACGTTCGACCCGAAGGCGGATGCCGACGTCATCGCACTCTTGTGGCGGTTTCTTTCCGACCTGTCGTTACCGGATCTGACACTCGAGATCAACAGCTTGGGGACCGCTGCCGATCGGGTAGCGTATCTTCCGATTCTCGTGTCCTTCCTTGAGAGCCGGATCGCAGACTTGTGTGACAACTGCCGGCGCCGTATTGAGACAAATCCGCTACGCGTCCTCGACTGTAAAGTACCTGGCTGTCGGGCGGCGACCGAAGATGCCCCTCAGCTCGTCTCCCACTTGTCCCCTGAAGCCAAAAGCCACTTCGATGAAGTCCTTTCGACCCTTGGTGCGATCGGGATCCCCTCGCGGCTCAATCCGAGACTCGTGCGCGGACTGGATTACTACTGTCTGACGGCATTTGAGATCACCTCATCGCATCTCGGCGCCCAGAATGCCGTCGGCGCAGGCGGCCGCTATGATGGCTTGGTCGAATTGCTCGGGGGACCTGCCACGCCCGCGGTCGGTTTTGCGGCGGGTCTCGAACGGATCGCCATGATGCTTCCCGAACAAAGCCTCCCTTCCTCGCCGCCTTCAGTATATGTTGCAGCGTTTGGATCTGACGGGAGTCGGGCGGGCATTCACCTCCTTGATGCACTGCGACTCGCCGGTGTGTCGGCCCAAACCGATTACCGCGCGACCACCCTCAAGGGCCATCTTCGGCAAGCCGACCGTAGCGGTTGCCGCTTTACCGTGCTGCTCGGTGATGATGAGGCCAAGTCGGGGTCTGCTGTCGTCCGAAACATGGATTCCAAGGCGCAAGAGACCGTGGCTTTGCCGGACATTCCTCGCTATTTCTGCACGCTAATCAAGGGATTCTAGGCGTCCGTTTTTCCGATTGACTTCGCCTCAAAAACCCCGTAGTCTCGCGGCGATACGATCTCTGTAACCGGTTGATTCTTCAACAAATCTTCGGTTTAATGGGTAGAGATTTCCAATGCCTGCACGGAAACTTGGTCTTCTCTTATCCACAGCCCCTTCAGACAAGACGATTGAGACAGTGGTGCGGCTTGCCGAGGCCGCCGTTCGGCAAGGCATCGAAGTGTATTTGTACCTGATCGATGAAGGCGTCAAGAGCTTCAAGGATAGCCGCTTTAATCGATTACTTGATGGCGGCGTCAAGATGTCCGTCTGCGCCTATGGTTGTCAACAGCATGGTGTCTCGACTCAACAAGTGGACTCTCGGGTCGCCCTGTCAGGACTAGTGGTACTTTCCGGCATTATTGACGCGTGCGACCGTTTTTTGGCGTTCACCTAGTCGTCTCGAGCGTGATGACATGTCCAAGCGTGTGGCAGTGGTCATAGCCGAAGATCCGACAAAAACACACCGTCCGGTGGAAGCCTTGCGCATTGCGCTCGGCCTCTGTGCCGGCGACCACGAGACGACAATCGTCCTGCTGGGAAGAGCTCCTCTTCTCTTAACCGATGACACCGATGACGTGATAGACGTGGACATCCTCGAAAAATATCGTCCGTCTCTAGGGCAACTCGGGGTGCCCTTCATCGTGGAATCCAGCGTGTCCACGGATGCGCTTCTCGGCGAGTTCTCAGTAACGCAGAAATCGGCGGACCAGATCCGCAGTTTGCTCGAGTCATGTGACCGTACATTGGTCTTTTCATGAAGAAGACACTCTATCTGCTCAGAAAACCCGTCGAACAAATTGATCCCGCGTTGTTCCTTCGAGAAAAGTCTCAGGGAGATGTCGTCCTCCTGCAAGAAAGCGGAGGCCGGCTGTTTTCTTTTCCGGGAGGATCGGTGTTCTCAATCACCAACGACGAAACCGAACACGCCCTGACATATGACGGGCTTGTGATAAAGATTTTTGAAAGTGACCACACGCTGGTGATCTAACCTTGCCGGCTCTTCTCCGAAGATGTGTGGTACAGAAAGAGACAGTCGTCGTCGTAGGAATCGGAGTAGGAAGGGTGAATGGTGGGGATTGAAGGTAAGACGCTGATCCTAAAGATGTATCGTCGGACAACGGTTGTGGATGAACTTGGGGATTGACTCGGAGTGTGATGAAAGTGCACTGTTCATAACTTCTTGAGGGCCGGCGGATGTGACACCGAAGCACGTCATGTAAAGTGCACGAAACTGTTAGAGGCGCTCAGCATATCGGCTGAGAATGGCTCATTATCCACAGGTGTGAATAAGCCTGTGTATGGGGAGATAAGCGGAAAATGATGGTCTCAGCGGTGTGGCAAGAAGCCCTGGCCTATATTCAAGGGCGGGTGCCGAAGCAGGTCTACGACACCTGGTTCATGCCGGTCCGGCTGGAACGCATTGAGGATCGGACCGCGCAAATAGGCGTTCCGAATAAGTTTTTCGGCGACTGGCTCAGTCAACACTACGGGCCGCTGCTCCAGGAAGCGGTCTCGACTGCCCGCGGCGGCGGAGAGACGGCGGTGTCTTTCGTCGTCTTTAGCCGCATGACGCCTACCCAAGGGGAGGCGGCTGCCGTGGCTCAGGCCGTCCGAGCCGCCGGACCCCCAAAAACCAAGCGCGGCATTCAGCTTAACCCTAAATATTCGTTCAGAAATTTCGTTGTCGGCGCCGGGAATCAATTTGCCCATGCGGCCTGTATGGCTGTCGCAGAACAGCCGGCTAAGGCCTACAATCCGCTGTTCATCTACGGGGGGGTCGGCCTGGGGAAAACACACCTGTTGAATGCGATCGCCAACCATGTCGCTGAGCGCACCGATCTGCGAATTGCCTACCTGACCACCGAGCAATTTACGAACGAGGTCATCAATTCGATTCGCTACGACAAGATGATGGACCTCCGGAAGCGTTATCGCCACATCGACATGCTGATGATCGATGACATTCAATTTTTGGCCGGCAAGGAACGGACGCAAGAGGAGTTTTTCCATACGTTCAACGCGCTCTACGAAGCTCACAAGCAGATTGTCCTCTCAAGCGACCGCTTTCCCAAGGACATGCCTGACATCGAGGAGCGGTTGCGCTCCCGCTTTGAGTGGGGACTGATCGCCGACCTGCAGCCGCCCGACGTCGAAACACGAATTGCGATCCTGCGCAAGAAATCCGAGGACGAAGGCGTCACCCTGCCGGAAGACGTCATCCAATTCCTTTCGAACACGATGAAAAGCAACATTAGGGAGCTCGAGGGTTCACTGGTGCGCCTCGGCGCGTATGCCTCCTTGACGGGTCAGGCGATCACGCTCGAGATGGCGAAGAATGTCCTCCGGGATCTCATCGGCGACAAGAAAAAGATTGTGGCGATGGAGGACATTCAGGAAGCGGTGTCGGCCTGGTTTCACATCAAGATCGCGGATCTCAAATCCCGGCGCCGCAGCAAGACGCTGGTGCATCCGCGACAGATCGCCATGTATCTCTGCCGAGAGTTGACCGACGCGTCCTTTCCGGAGATCGGCCGCTTGTTCGGCGGGAAAGACCACACGACGATCATGCATGCCTGCCGCCAGATCACGAAAGGCAAGGAAAGCGACACGGTCTTGAACCAGACCCTTGACGGATTGAGGGAAAAAATTCTCCGCAGCTGACGGCGGTCAGAGAGGGGCGACTATGAAAGTTCGGATGGGCAGGGATGAATTGCTGACGGGACTTACGAGGGTTCAGGGCGTTGTCGAGAAGCGCAATACCATGCCGATTTTGTCCAATATTTTGATCGAGGCGAAGCAGGAAGGAGCTGAGATCGTCGCCACCGACCTGGAGATCGGCATGCGCGGCCTGTATAAGGCGACCGTGCACAAAGCCGGCGGCATCACGGTGTCGGCCAGAAAGCTCTATGAAATCATCAAGGAACTGCCGAGCGGCGACATCGACCTGATCTCCAGCGAAAACAACTGGACGACGATCCAGGCTGGAAAGAGCCAGTTCAAGGTGGTCGGATTGCCGACCAACGATTATCCCGCGCTGCCAGCGATCGAACGCGAGGGATTGACGCCGCTGTCGGGCGCGGGACTCTTGGAACTGATCAGGAAAACGCTCTTCGCGGCAGGAGACAACGACGCACGGTACATTCTGAACGGCCTGCTCGTGACCTTGATCTCCGGTGAAAAGAAGACGACGCTCAGGCTGGTGGGAACCGACGGCCATCGCCTGGCCGTGGCCGAGCAGGATCTTGGAAAGGCCGGCGCCAAAGGCGCCCCGCAGGAGATTAAAGCGATTATTCCCAAAAAGGCTGCGCACGAGATGCGTCGGCTTTTGGAAGAGGGAGGGGATGGAGAGCCGCTCATCGGGTTCACGAAAAATCTCATGATCTTCCGGAAAAGCGGCCTGCTCCTGACCTCCCGCCTGATGGAAGGCAACTATCCCAACTACCAGCAGGTCATTCCCAAGGAGAGCAACAAGAAGATCATCGTCGAGCGGACGGAACTGGAGAGCGCGTTGCGGCGGGTCTCGGTGCTCTCGAAGGACAAGGCCAATGCGGTGAAGCTTTCGTGTGCACCCGGGCGGCTCACACTCTTTTCGAGCAATCCGGACTACGGCGAAGCCACGGAGGAGATGTCCGCCCAGTACGAGGGCGAAGCGCTGAATACCGGCTTCAACGCCCGGTACCTGCTCGATGTGTTCGACGTCATGGATGGAGAGAAGATCTCGTTGCAGATGGACAGCGCGCTGAGCCCCTGCCTGATCCAAGAAGCGGAAACGCCGGGGTTCAAGTGCGTCGTGATGCCCATCAAGATTTGAGAGGCATATTGAACTACGCCGCCGCCGAACACCTCGCCTCTTTCTTCGCCGCGGACAACTTTTGCAAGCATCCTGGCACGGTGACAGTCATCCGGGATGTAGGAGCCTGAATGGCCACGGACGAGACGACCAAGCCCAAATCGGACAGCTACAGCGCAGATCAGATCAAAGTGCTGGAGGGGCTCGACGCTGTCCGCAAACGGCCCGCGATGTATATCGGCAGCACCGGCGTCGACGGTCTGCATCACCTCGTCTATGAAGTGGTCGATAACAGTGTGGATGAACACATGGCCGGCTTCGGCGAGACGATTGAAGTCACGATCCACATCGACGGCAGCGTGACGGTGATCGACAACGGTCGTGGTATCCCAACCGGCATGCATTCCACGCAGAAGAAGTCTGCCGCCGAAGTGGCCCTGACGGTGCTGCATGCCGGCGGCAAGTTTGAGCAAGGCGCCTACACGGTTTCAGGCGGACTGCACGGCGTGGGCATCTCAGTCGTGAATGCCCTATCCGAGTGGCTAGAGCTTGAGATCTGGCAGGATGGCCAGGTATTCGAGCAACGGTATGAGCGCGGGAAGCCCAGCGCTCCCCTGAAGAATACGGGCATCACGAAACGGCGCGGGACGAAAGTCCGGTTCAAGCCGGACGGTCAAATTTTCGAAACCCTCGAATTCAGCTTCGACGTCCTGGCCCAGCGTCTGCGCGAGTTGGCGTTCTTGAACAAAGGTCTGTCGATCACACTCAAGGATGAGCGAAAAGAGCCCGCCAAGGAACAGGTGTTTCTCTATAAGGGCGGCATCGTCTCCTTCGTCGAGCATTTGAACGAAGCCAAGACGCCGCTGCACAAGCCCATCTACGTGAAGGTCGAGCGCACGGAGATGATCCTGGAGGTCGCCCTTCAGTACAACGACAGCTACGCTGAAAATCTCTTTTCATTCGCCAATAACATCAACACCAAAGAAGGCGGCACGCACCTCGTCGGCTTCAAAGCCGCGCTGACCCGCACAATCAACAATTATGCGAATGCCAACGAGCTCCTGAAAAAGGACACGGAATCGCTGACCGGCGACGATGTGCGCGAAGGACTTACCGCGGTCGTGAGCGTCAAGGTCCGCAATCCGCAGTTCGAAGGACAGACCAAGGCCAAGCTCGGCAACAGCGAAGTCAAAGGGGTGGTGGAGACGGCCGTCAACGAAAAGCTCGGCGCCTACTTCGAGGAAAATCCTCCGGTCGCCCGCAAGATCATCGGCAAGGCGATCGATGCCGCACGTGCGCGTGAGGCGGCGCGGAAGGCCAAGGATCTCATCCGCCGAAAGAGTGCTTTGGACGGCGGCTCCTTGCCGGGGAAGCTGGCAGATTGCTCCGAGCGCGATCCGGCGCTGAGTGAACTGTACATCGTCGAGGGCGATTCCGCCGGCGGCTCCGCCAAGCAGGGCCGCGACAGGAAATTTCAGGCCATCCTGCCGTTAAAGGGTAAAATTCTCAACGTCGAAAAGGCCCGCTTCGACAAGATGCTGACGAGCGACGAAATCCGGACGCTGATCATGGCGCTCGGGACCGGCATCGGCCGCAAGCGCGAAGAAAGCGACAAGACGGACAAGGACACATTCGACATCGCGAAAGCCCGATATCACAAAATCATTCTTATGACGGACGCCGATGTCGACGGCAGCCACATTCGCACGCTCTTGCTCACGTTCTTTTTCCGGCAGATGCCTGAACTGCTGGAGCGCGGTTACATCTACATTGCACAACCCCCACTCTTCAAAGTGAAAAAGAGCAAGGTCGAACGCTATCTCAAGGATGAAGGCGCTTTGAACGAATACCTGGCAGACCTCGCAGTCGAGGATGTGCATTTGTATCTGGAGGGCACCCAGGATTTCGTCACCGGACGCCGGCTGCTCCCGATTTTGAGAAAAATGATTTCCTTCGAGACGTTGCTTGCACGGTTCAATAAGAAACCCCATGAAGCCGCCATGTTTCGAGCCTTTGTGGACGAGCCGGGGCTCGATCGTGATCTCCTCAAGGATCGGGCCGCACTGACCGAGGCCGCCGCGAATGTGAAGAAGACGTTGCGCATCGTCTATCCGAAGTTAGAGCCGACGTTCGAGATCCTGCCGGACGAGGAGCACCAGTCTAATAAAGTCCTATGCCGGCTGCAGGCCAGCGGTACCGTCTTCGGCCTCGACGTGACGCATGAGTTGGTCGGATCGGCGGATTTCCGCGAACTGCAAAAGTTGGCGCCTTCGGCGATCGGCTTGGGACGTGCCCCATACAAACTCAAGTCCAAGGGCCAGGAACAGGAATTGCGATCCACCGCCGATCTCGTAAGGACGATTCTCGATCTCGGCAAGCAGGGCTTGTCTATCCAGCGATACAAAGGATTGGGGGAAATGAACCCGGGTCAATTGTGGGAGACCACCATGAACCCCGAAGCGCGCACGCTGTTGAGGGTCAAACTCGAGGACGTGACGGGGGTCGATGAAATCTTCACCATTCTGATGGGCGACGAAGTCGAGCCCCGTAGAAATTTCATACAGACCCATGCCCTCGAAGTGCGGAATTTGGATGTATAGCGGGTCCTGTCCTGTCGCCACGAAGGCTCTATTGTTGAGAAGAAGGAGAGCAATACCGAATGCCACCCGATGAGAGATTAGGCCAGATCGCCATCGAAGACGAGATGCGGTCGTCCTACCTCGATTACGCGATGAGCGTGATTGTCGGCCGTGCCCTTCCCGACGTCCGCGACGGCCTCAAGCCGGTGCACCGGCGCATCCTCTTCGGCATGAACGAGATGGGTCTCGTCCACAACCGGGCCTACCGCAAATCGGCCAAGATCGTCGGCGAGATCATGGGCAATTACCACCCGCACGGCGATTCTGCGATCTATGACACGCTCGTGCGCATGGCGCAGGACTTCAACATGCGGTACCTGCTGGTGGACGGGCAAGGCAATTACGGCTCCATGGACGGCGATTCTCCCGCGGCCATGCGCTACACCGAAGCCCGCATGGCCAAGCTGGCGGAGGAGATGCTGGCCGACATCGACAAAGAGACCGTCGATTTCGGGCCGAACTACGACGAATCGCGCCAAGAGCCGCTCGTGCTGCCGACCAAGGTGCCCAATCTGCTCATCAACGGCGCCGGCGGCATCGCGGTCGGCTATGCAACCAATATTCCAACCCACAACATCGGCGAAGTCATCGACGGCCTGCTGCTCCTCCTCGAGAACCCCGACGTCACGATCGCCCAGCTGATGAAGAAAATCCCGGGCCCGGATTTTCCGACGGCCGGATTCATCTACGGCATGAGCGGAATCAAGGAGGCCTACGAAACCGGGCGCGGGCTATTGAGCTTGCGGGCGAAGGTCGTCGTGGAAACCGATGAGCGGACGGAACGGGAGCGGTTGATCGTCACCGAGATCCCCTACCAGGTCAACAAGGCCAAGCTCATCGAGAAGATCGCGGAGTTGATTCAAGAAGACCGCATCAAAGGTATCAGCGATCTCCGCGACGAATCCTCGGACCGCGAGGGGGTTCGAGTGGTCATTGATCTCAAGCGCAACGAGATCCCGCTCGTCGTCCTCAACAACCTCTACAA
>JBKPKC010000142.1:0-4363 GCA_046765595.1 Nitrospirota bacterium | reverse complement strand
ACGGCTCTGCCGGGCCTTGACCCTCAACGCGCCGTGGCCCGCGATTCTCGCACACGCGCTTCGGGCGCAGAATCACTTTCGCCACCTCTCCATGCATTGTGGCGGCGTCGTCATCGTCCCAGACGACATCCGGCGCTACGTGCCCGTCGAATTTACGGTTAAGCGCTTGCCGGTCATTCAGTGGGAAAAGGATCAAACGGAAGAAGCGGGACTCGTCAAAATCGACCTCTTGGGAAACCGATCGCTGGCCGTCATCCGCGACACCCTTGCCGCCGTAGCACGCCATACGGGCCGCGTCATCGACTATGCAACCTGGGATCCCCTGGACGACAAAGCCACCCAGGACTTGATCAGATGCGGCGACACGATCGGCTGTTTTTACATCGAATCGCCGGCCACCAGACTCTTGCTCAGGAAGCTGTGGAACGGCATGCCGCCCGACCGTCTGGCCACGGCCGACGTATTTGAGTATCTGGTGATGGTGTCTTCGTTGGTTCGACCGGCGGCGATCACCTTTGTGAACGACTTTATCCGGCGCGCGCATGGGCATCCGCATACGCCGCTGCACCCCTTGCTCGAATCCATTCTGGAAGAAACCCACGGCATCATGGTTTACCAGGAAGACGTCACGAAAGTCGCCATGGCGTTGGCCGATTTTTCGCTGGACGACGCGGATCAGCTCCGGAAGGTGATCAGCAAAAAGCACAAACACCGCCAACTCCGTGACTACTATCAACAGTTTTGCCGCGGTGCCGCGAGCCACGGCGCTTCACCGGCCACGATCGACAAGATCTGGACGATGATCATGAGCTTCGCCGGCTACAGCTTCTGCAAACCGCATTCGGCCAGCTATGCGCAGGTCTCGTTCAAGTCCGCCTATCTCCGGGCGCACTACCCGGCTGAATTTATGGCGGCCGTCCTGAGCAATGAAGGGGGGTTTTATTCGACGTTTGCGTATCTGTCAGAGGCGCGGCGTATGGGATTGGCCCTTCTGTCGCCGGATGTGAACGTCAGTGATTGGACATATACGGGCGAGGGAGATCGGCTGCGGATAGGCTTGATGCACGTAAAAACCATTCCCAAAGCCCTGGGCATGGCTATTATGGCGGAGCGCACCCAGGAAGGACCGTACCTGTCGTTTCAGGATTTTTTACGACGGGTGCACCCGGAGCCGGCGCATGCCCGCGCGCTGATCCGCGCCGGTTGCTGCGATGCTCTCTCTGGCGAGCTGACGAGACCGGCGTTGCTCTGGCGATTGTATGCCGGATCCGACGCAGATTCCGGTCCCTTTCCCATTCCTGACGACTATCCCGCCGCTCAAAAGCAGGCACACGAGATCGAGTCCTTCGGATTTCTCGTCAGTCGCCATCCCTTGACGCTTTACCGCAAGCCGATTGAGCGGCTCCGGCCGGTGCCCGCCTCGCAGATGCACCAGTGTATCGGCTGCCATGTCACCATGGTCGGATGGCTCATCACGGAGAAACCGGTTGAAACCAAACAGGGCTTGGCCATGGAGTTCATTACGCTCGAAGATCACACCGCTCTCTACGACGCAACGCTGTTCCCCGACGTGTATCGCCGGTGCAGCCATTTGCTGTCGGCCAATCGGGCCTATGTCGTACGGGGCCTCGTCGAAGAGGCCTTCGGTGTGGCCACGCTCACGGTGACCGATCTTCACGGTCTGGACTCCGGATCGGATGACCACTCAGGAAGACCTCACCCGCAAACATGGTATGATGAGCCATGCGACGCGTTGTTCGATCCGCCCGCTCATTCATCCCCGCTCATCTGAGCATGCCTCGGTTACGCGAATCGGCAGCTGGATGTACTGGATGCGACTTGTACAAGCATGCCACCCAAACGGTCTTCGGCGAAGGAGCCGCCCACGCGTCGATCATGCTGGTCGGCGAGCAGCCGGGCGATCAAGAAGATTTAAAGGGTCGTCCCTTCGTGGGACCGGCGGGAACCATTTTGGACAAAGGGCTCCTCGAAGCCGGCATTGAGCGGCAAGACGTGTATGTCACGAATGCCGTCAAACACTTCAAATGGGAGCCCCAGGGCAAGCGTCGGAAACACAAAAAACCATCCGCCACCGAGATCGCCGCCTGCCGGCCCTGGCTGGAAGCCGAGACCCAGCTCGTCAAGCCGCGCGTCATCGTCTGCCTCGGAGTGACTGCGGCTCAATCGGTCTTCGGGAAAGCGGTCCGGCTCAATGAGATGAGAGGACGAGCCTTGAGCACTCCGCTTGCCGCGACGGTCTTCGTGACCGTCCACCCGTCGGCCCTTCTTCGACATCCTGACGCCGCGGAACGCGAACGCGAGTACCGGCGGTTCGTCGAGGATCTCCGAAACATCCAGCTCCATCTCAGAAAAGCCGCCTAGCGTCGAAATGCCGCGTCCAGGACCTCCGGCAAAGTCCTGTCTTCTCATCATCGACATGATCAATGCATTCAACTTTGAAGGCGCCGCCCGACTGATGCCCGCCATTCAACAGACCGCTCGGCGGATCGCCGGCTTAAAACGGCGCATGAAACATGCGCGCTTGCCCGTCGTCTATGTCAACGACAACTTCGGCAGATGGCAGTCCGACTTTAGAAGACTGGTCGCCAGCTGCTTGGACGAACAGTGCCGTGGAAAGCAGATCGCGCGGATTCTTCGGCCCGACGACGATGACTACTTTGTCTTGAAGCCCAGGCACTCCGGCTTCTACGCCACACCGCTCGAGCTCCTATTGCGCTATCTCAACGCGAACCGGGTGATCGTGACGGGCATCGCCGGGGACAACTGCGTCCTGTTTACCGCCGCCGATGCCTATATGCGCGAATTCAGCGTCGCCATCCCGGCCGATTGCGTCGTCTCGCCCAACCCTGACAGTAACCGATCGGCGCTTGAGCACATGCGGGCGGCCCTGAAAGCCGACATCCGACCTTCCAGAACAATTATTCCCCGGCGTGCCGCTTCATGAACGGACGGAGGCACTCGCCAACGGGCTATCGGAGTAGCGCCGCTGAACCCGCCTCGACGCTGAAACGATTCAAGCTTGAAATCCACGGGGACAGCCGGAGGAGGAAAGAACAAGATGAGCCAACCGACGGCAACCATGCCGGCCAAGGCGGAAAAACGACGGCCGGCTCACAGAGCCGTCTAGGGTAATTTCAGGCCTCACTCATACGTTGAACCGGAAGTACACAATGTCGGCTTCTTGGATCACGTAGTCTTTGCCTTCGAGACGAAACAATCCTTTCTCCTTGACCTTGGTTTCCGACCCACAGGCCAATAAATCAGCGTAGCGGTAGACTTCGGCGCGGATAAAGCCGCGCTCCATGTCCGAGTGGATCTTGCCGGCCGCCTGCGGGGCCTTCGTGTGTTGCGGAATCGGCCAGGCCCGCGATTCAGTTTCTCCCGCAGTGAAAAACGTGATGAGATCGAGCAGCGCATACGCCTCTCGCGTCAATCGGACAAGGCCCGACTCGGTCAATTCCATTGCGCGCAGAAAATCCACCCGCTCCTCCTCGGGCAAGGATGACAGCTCCGCTTCCAGTTGCCCGCATATCGTCACCACCCGGGCGCCGCGCTTTTCCGCAAACTCCCGAACGGTCTTGACCATCGATTCATCCGCATGCCGGTCCTCCGACACGTTGGCGACAAACAAGACCGGCTTCGCGGCGAGCAGCTGGCACTCAGCGAGGATCGACCGTTCGTCGGCCGTATAACTGAGATTGCCCAGCCACTCCCCTTTGTCGAGAAGATTCATCAGGCGACTCAGAAACTCCACTTCGAAGGCGGCTTTCTTATCGCCGGCGCGCACTTTTTTCTCGGTCTTCTGTCTCCGACGATCGAGCGTTTCCAGGTCCGCCAACATCAACTCGGTTTCAATGACGCCGATGTCTCGCAGCGGATTGACGCTGCCGCTGACGTGCACGACGTCGCTTCCCTGAAAGCAGCGCACGACATGCAACAGGGCATCCACTTCTCGGATATGTCCCAAGAATTGATTGCCGAGTCCTTCGCCTTTGCTTGCCCCCTCGACCAGGCCCGCGATGTCCCGCACCTCCAGCGTGCTATGGGTGGTTTTTTTCGACTTGAAGATCTCCGTCAGCGATTGCAGTCGTGGATCCGGCACCAAGGCGATGCCCGTATTGGGGTCCACCGTCGCGAATGGATAATTGGCCGCCAGCGCGCCGCCGGCCGTCAGTGCATTGAAGACGGTGGTCTTTCCGACATTGGGGAGTCCGATCATGCCGCAGCAGAGTGCCATATTTAATCCGTCGATTCGTTTCCCTGATCCCGGTCACGGACGTTGAATTGATTCATCGCGGGTTCGATTCCACGATGAAGCAGGATTTCGAGGGCATCAACCGCT
>JBKPKC010000141.1:0-4398 GCA_046765595.1 Nitrospirota bacterium | reverse complement strand
GTTATACAGCAACCGGTATGTGTTAAAGCTCAAGCTTGTCTGCGTCGCGGCGCCGGCCGATATGACCGTGTCGCGGATTTGAATCTGCTCGTTAAGGTTTTTTTCTCCGCTCAGCCCAACCCGGTACCAGGAGAATCCGATCGCGTGACGTTCGTTAAAATGATACAGCGCATCTATCCGGAGGGCGTCCGTGCTGGTGTCTCCGCCCAACGTTTGGGTAAAGTCGACGTTCGTGCCGACTCCCAGCACAGGGCCGCCCACCGACACGTTGGCAGCCGCGCCGAAGACATAGGCCCAGCCCCCTCGGATTTGGAGTTTATCCTGAAATGGTGCGGCCTCGGCTTTCGCGGAGGGGTCAACTTTTTCCTCCGCCCCCGACAGCGGCGCCAGGGTCAGTGCCAGAACCGAGACCATCAGAACTATGAGCACCGTTCTTTGCACCGCTGTCTCTGTCATCAGCACACCTCCCTATGAGGTCCAATGCTTCCCGAGTCGATTGCACCGACCCGTGTCTTTCGAGACGCTCTTATCCGCGTCTCATTTCATGACGGGCGGCTGTGTCACGACAGCCGGCTGTCCCATTATCTGTGCGTCATACTCGTCTGCTGAAATTTCCTTGACCTCAGAGGATTGCAACGTCACGGTGCTCTTCGTTCTCTCATTCATAAATCCTCCCTTCGCGCCACACCTTCCAAAGTTGGGGCGCAGTCTAACCAACTTGCTTCTTGCTGTCTATGCGCCATCACTTGTGCACTTTGGTGAACTTTGATCCTTCCAAGGTCAGGTTGTACATCAATCCCTTCTGACCAAAGACGAAACCGACGATTGGGTCCCGCATCTTGGTCGTATCGATGTCTCCACCGGCCCCCAAGGTCACTAACGCGACGGACCCGTCCACGCCCGCTTTCCACCCCTCGCTGTCTCGGAACCGCTTCAGCGTTTCCTCGTCGAGAAACACAAGAATGATGGTCTTGGCCTGCGCTCCGAACTGAAAGCCAAATGACCCGGCCACCGTATTGTAGTAATCGACGGTTTTTCCCTCGATTCGAAGCGCGCCTTCGCCAAACTCTCCGCCGAAGCCGACTCCAGCTTTGAGCACTTGCGGAAACACCAGCACGCCCTTCGCAGTTTGGAGAAACGTTTTTGCGCCCTTCACCTCCGCTTCGAACCGCTCCAACGCGACGTCGACGCTGACGTCGATTTCGCGGGCGGATGCCGCAAGACTTACCGACACTTGCTCTGGGTGAAGGCCGCCGAGTACGACCAGAACGGCCATGCCCCACACTCGTAGCCAACCATAGGCCGTTACGGCTTTCCTTGTCATTACGCTCCCTTTCGAAGCCATAGCCGCTTGTTCCTCAAGGCGACGCCTCGTTGAGCAGACGATTGACCAACCGGGAGGTTTCAACGCTGTCCAGGATACTCATGTGCGTCTCATCGAATCCGTAGAGGCGGAGGGCATCTTCCTGAGCACCGGGATACAGTTGACTGGCCAAGGTGACGGTGCTGTCGGAACACTCTCCGGACCCCGCTCCTCGATGTTTGAAACTGAAGAGCAGATGATGCTGGATGCCGGCCGGGAGCGTTCGATGCACCGGCGCACCATCGTGGTTGTTGAAGAACAGATCGGTCAGATAAGCGCTGGAAGGGACCATGTCGTTCCAGACGTACACCACCGCCGGCGCATAATCGACTCCCGCCTGCGCGGCTTTGTGACCGGCCCACGGTGTAGAGATCGTGATATACAACGGGACGCGCGCTCGACTGCCCGTATTCTGATTCCGCAACAGAAAACCGCGCGACACCAGCCCGCCCATGCTGTGGGCGATCACGTGGTACTGCCTGAAGCCGTGCTGCAACTGCAAGGTCTTCATCGTCTGATCAAGATGGTCGGCAATCCCTGACAGCCGGACGCCGGAGGGGTAGTAATACAGCCAGGGCTGGTATTTCGTTCGATCCAACCGGTCGACCAAGTAGCGGAAATTCGTCGGCGTGCCGTTGATGCCGTGAACGAACAGCACGGGTATTTTTCGAGCGTCGTAGGGCTCAAGGAAGTAGACGCCAGGCCCGACAGAGAAAATAAAGTCATACGGCCGCCACAGACTGTCGGTTGCATATTCTTTCTTGAAACGTGGATCGTCGAACGTGGTCACGGTCCCGTAGGCCGTCGCCATACTGAGACTCTGTTTCAGTTGAGCATCAGCGGAACGGGCCTGGAATCTCATGAAATCGATGTCCCCTTCCAGCCGCGAACGCCCCTCGTCCCTGATGAAGAGTGCCATCTCTGAGTTGGGATGCCGACTGTCACAGATCACGAGGTGGTTCGGGTCGACCGGCATAAATGGTTCCCCTGGCTGGTAGACACCGTCCGCATTGAGATCCGCATACGCCACAATTCCATAGGTGCCGGGTTCGGCACGAAACATCCAGCTTCCCGGCACGTCCAGCACGAAGTGATCGACCAGATGCCAATTCTTCGTATCCTCCAAAGCGCCGCCTTTGTGGCGAACCAGTCCGACGAGCAGCGGGCTCGGCGGGTCCTGCCTGGCACTCACCGAGCCGCTGATTCTGCAAAATGTCTCCATTTTTGACTGTTGGGTGCGCACATCGTGAAAGACGCACGCCGTCAGCATGAGCATGGCGACGACACACAGCCAAGAGAGACGGCGGTCAGACAGAGGCTTCCAAAGGAGCGATCGCATGTTCACTCTTCTGTTGCTCCTCCCGCATGCGCGCCACGTTTGCCTTCCTGTAGAAACTTTTGCGGATCCAGCCTGCCGTAGAGCTCGATCATTTTCGCAACCAGACCAGTCCAGCCCGTTTGGTGGTTGGCGCCAAGCCCGGCGCCGTTGTCCCCGTGAAAATACTCATAAAATTGCAGGTAGTCGCGCCACTGAGGGTCTGACTGGAATTTTTCCGTTCCGCCGTACACTGCACGCTTGCCCTGCCCGTCGCGCAGAAAGATTCTCGTGAGCCGGTGGGCGATCTCCTTGCTGACCTCGAATAGGTTCATCATCTTCCCGGATCCCGTAGGGCATTCGATCTTGAAGTTGTCGCCATAATAGAGGTAATAGGACAGCAACGCGCGGATGATCATCGCGTTGACCGGCATCCAGACGGGACCACGCCAGTTGGAGTTGCCGCCAAACATTCCCGTGTTTGATTCAGCCGGGAGGTAGTCCACCCGATACACCTGCCCGCCGACGTGGAAGACGAACGGATGCTCTTGGTGAAATTTCGACAGCGAGCGAATGCCATAGGCACCAAAAAATTCGTTCTCATCCAGCATCTTCGAGAGAATGCGGCGTAACCGTTCCTCGCTGACCAGCGCCATGATTCCCCGATCGGCGACTCCCCGGTGTCCTTTCCCCGTTTTGTGAATGAATGTCAACAGCTCCGGCATCTGCTCGGCACGCTGTTGAATTCTCGCGGCCACCTCGGGCACCCACTCCCGTTGCCATTCTTCGATCACTGTCGTCGCGCAGAGCGGCAACAGACCGACCATGGAGCGGACCTTGAGCCTGGTGGCATTTCCGTCTGACAATCGCAACAGATCGTAATAGAATCCATCCTCCTCATCCCACATCCCGTTTGATCCCGCACCATTCATCGCCGCCGCAATGTAGAGGAAATGCTCCACGAATTTCTCCACCATATCCGAATACGTCCGATCATACGGCGTGATCTCGACGGCGAGCTCGAGCATGTTCTGGGTAAAGAGAGCCATCCAGGCCGTCCCGTCCGCCTGTTCCAAGTGTCCGCCCGTCGGCAGGGGCGCGCTCCGGTCAAAGACGCCGATGTTGTCCAGCCCCAGGAATCCTCCCTCGAAAATATTCTTGCCGTACCGATCCTTTCGGTTTACCCACCAGGTGAAGTTGAGCACGAGCTTGTTGAACGCGGTTTTGAGGAAATCGAGGTCCCCTTCCCCTTTCAACGCTTGCTCGGTGCGATACAGGAAGAGCGTCGCCCACGCATGCACCGGCGGATTCACATCGCTGAAGTTCCATTCATAAGCGGGAATCTGGCCGCTTGGATGGAGATAGTACCCCTTCAGCATTAATTTCATCTGTTGGTTTGCAAAGTCCGAGTCGATAATTGAAATCGGCAGAGTGTGGAAGGCCAAATCCCACGCCGCGTACCAGGGGTATTCCCACTTATCGGGCATCGAAATGATGTCCCGGTTCACCATATGAAACCACTCGCGGTTTCGGAACTCTCTGCTGCCGCTGTGAAGGGGATGCGCATAATGTTCCTCGAGCCATTGATCGGCGTCCAGGAAGTAAAATTGCTTGCTCCAGAGCATGCCGGCCAAGGCCTGCCGCATGACGTTCGCCTCATCGGCATTGACCGAAAGAGGCGTCACCGCGCGATAAAACTCGTCGGCTTCACGAAGGCGGT
>JBKPKC010000140.1:0-3595 GCA_046765595.1 Nitrospirota bacterium | reverse complement strand
GCGTCGCCTCGGACACACATCGCTGCATCCTCGTGGTGGATGACGATAAGGACATTCGAGACCTGCTCGAGGACCGTCTCTGCGCCATGGGCTACCAGGTCGAAACGGAAACCGACGGCTTGCGCGCGTTGAAAGCGGCGGCCTCCGGACGGTTTTCCGGCATGATTCTCGACATCGGCCTGCCGTCGCTCGACGGCATGGAAGTGTTGAAGCAGATCCGGCAATCCGACGACCGTCTGCCGATCATCATGGTGACCGCGTCGGGCGCCAAAGAGACGGCGATCCAAGCGATCAGCCTGGGCGCTCAGGCCTATCTGTTGAAGCCGTTCGATGTCGAGGAATTGCAGCAGGTGATCCAATCCTGTTTTCGGACGGGGGGGTAGGGTGTTGAAAATGTGTTGGGTGGAAAGGCTGGAGGAGATGGTGAGAGCCGCCGCTCCCGTCCCCGTTCGCATCCTTGTAGTGGCTGCTCTGCCGTTGTGCCTTTTGCCTCTTCTCATGGAGCCGGCCCTGGCGCAAGTGCCGAGGATCCAGGGGCAGGGGACTGCGGCCTCGGGGATGAGCAACGCCTTTTCCGCCCAGGCCGACGATCCCTCGGCGCTTCATTATAATGCCGCGGGCATGACCCAGCTCCATGGTGTGGACTTCATGACCGGCGTCCTGCTGTCCGGAGGGACCACGACGTTTACCAGCCCGACGGGCGTCACCGCGACAGGCGATCGCAGCGGCAGTGTCGCTTGGCCGCCGCCCGGACATCTGTATCTGACGGCCAACCTCAAAGATCTCGGTGTGACGGCGCTCGGTGACCTTACGGCCGGAATCGGTCTTACTGTCCCGTTTGGCTCTCTCACCAGATGGCCGAATGATGGACCGTTTCGGACGGCGACCACTTTTAATAGCCTGCCGCTCCTGGACATCAAGCCGACGTTCGCCTACAAACTCATGGAGGACCTCTCGCTCGGCCTCGGCGCTGATATCTATACGTTCTCCGGGCTCTTCGGCGAAGGGCATGTCGAACGCAAATCCGTGTGGCCCGGCGGCGGCGGAATTCCAGCAGGAACTCAGGTCGAGTTGTTCGGCTCGGACACCGCCGCCGGCTTCAATGCCAGTCTCCTGTATACGGCGTTACGAAACCCGGACGGGAAGCCGGTGGCCAATATCGGGATCGTCTACCGCAGCCAGGCGACGTTGCATCTGAACGGCGCATTTCTGGCCAACGGAGCCAAAGTCTCGGATGCCAGGGCGACGTTCGTCCTGCCTCAGGTCATTACAGGAGCCGTGGCGATCTGGCCAGTACGGAACCGAGAGCGCGAATGGAAACTCGAGGTCGACCTCGATTATGTCGGCTGGAAATCCGTGCGGAATCTGGATGTGCACTTGGCCAACGGAGCGACCATTCCACAGCCGTTGAACTGGCGCAGTACGTACGCAGTGATGATCGGCACTGAGCACAAGTGGCTCGCCCTTGAATCACTGCCGGCCTGGGAGATTGCGCTGCGTGCGGGGTATACCAATCAGCAAACGCAGATGCCCGATTTCGGCTTCGACCCGGGAAGTCCTTCCGCCGATGTGAATATCGTCGGCGCGGGCCTGGGATTCGTCTGTAAGCAACAAGGTAAGTTTCTCGGCCTCATCCCCTGCGGGGAACTGGGTGTAGGGCGGCTGAAGCCAAAGCTGATCGGCCTGGATCTGTCGTACCAGGCCGCTCTCTATGAGGAGCGAACGATAGCGGGAAACCGCAATCCGACGGTGAACGGACTGTATAAGACGACGCTCCATACAGGCGGGGTGTCGATCAGAGTCGCGTATTAACTCGGTGAACGGCGCGTCTCGGCGCGCCGGGGTGGGTGGGTGAGACAGAGGTGCGTCCCCGAGGAAATGCTTGCGAAGCAATCAGCGGGGCGGGTGCAAAACTTCGCCGGGGTGGGCGGGTGAAAACATCGACTTTTTTGAAGGTCCTACGAATGAGGCTGTAGAACGCTGAACACCCTGGGGACTGACTTAGGAATCTTGATACAGACGGGGGATACGCGGTCCGATAGCGCACAGGACTTCATAGGGAATGGTTCCCGTCCACTCGGCAAGCTCATCCGCCCAAATCGCGTCCTGCCCCTCCCGGCCGATCAATGTCACGGTATCGCCGACCCGCACGGACGGGATGTCGGTGACATCCACCATCGTCATATCCATGCAAATCAGGCCGACAATCGGGGCGCGCGTGCCCTTGATGAGGACGAATCCTTGATTGGAAAGGCGCCGGCTGTAGCCGTCGGCGTAGCCGACGGGCAGGACGGCGATCGTGGACGGCCGCTTCGCGACGAACGTCCGGTTGTAGCTGACCGTTTCGCCCGGCTTGATCGTGCGCAGCTGCATGACCGTGGTATGAAGCGACAGGACCGGCTTCAGAAGAGGGCAGGGAACAGTCTCGGGCAGCGTGTGATAGCCGTACAACATGATGCCCGGCCGCACCAGCGAGAAGTGCGATTGCGGATACCGGATGATCGCGGCACTGTTGGCCACATGCACGAACGGGACTTTGATGCCGCGCTGTTCGACTTGTTCGAGCAGGCCGCGAAAGCTTTTGAGTTGTTGTTCGGTGTGACTGGGATCGTCTCCATCGCTGTCTGCGAGATGCGTCATGAAGCCTTCGATGCGCAGCGAGTGCCACTTCGGAAGCGCAGTGAACAAGGACGCCAGCTCGGACGGGGAAAATCCCAAACGGCCCATCCCGGTATCGACCTTGATGTGAATAGGCAACGGGTGGTTCCGGGACGCGGCCGCCTCGGCCAGCGCCGGGAGCAGGCGCTGCTCCGTGATGACAGGCGTCAGCCGATACGTGATGAGGTCCTGCACGTGTTTGTCGAAAAGATCCACCAGCACGAGAATGTCGGCGTTGATGCCCGCCTCCCGTAAGGCGACGCCTTCCTGAACGGAGGCGACCGCCAACCGTGCGATACCCGCTCCGACCAAGGCGCGAGAGACTTCGATGGCTCCGTGCCCGTAGGCATTGGCTTTGACGACGGCCATGATGTGGGAGTGAGGGCTGAGACGCTCGCGAATCTGCGAGAGATTATGGACGAATGCGGAGAGATCGATCCTGGCGTAGGTCGTGTGTTGCAAGGTTAGTACGGCTGATGAAAAAGTTTGTCCTCACCCTCCCGCCCCTGCGCGTGGAACGCGCGCTTCCCGGGCGCTTCGTTCTCGCATCGCTTAGCTGCGGCCGACCGCGGAACGAAGCGTCTCGGCACTTCGGGGTCGGGCGGGTGAACAAGCAGCCTTTTGATCAGCCTCCACCGTTGGGAGTGTGACTCTACGGGGGCTGTGCGATCAGACTTCCAGGATTTCCTGTTCCTTTTTCTTGATCGCGTCGTCGATCTTCTGCACGTATTGATCGGTCAGCTTCTGAATCTCAGCTTCCGACTTGCGCAGGTCGTCTTCGGTCAATTTCGCATCTTTCTGGAGTTTCTTCAACTCTTCGTTGGCATCCCGCCGGAAGCCCCGGATGTGCACCTTGGTGTCTTCGCCGTGCTTCTTACAGATCTTGGTGAGCTCCTTCCGGCGCTCCTCCGTCAGCGGCGGCAGGGGGACACGGATG
>JBKPKC010000139.1:0-7789 GCA_046765595.1 Nitrospirota bacterium | reverse complement strand
CGGCTGCCCCGTTTCATTGGCGGCCGCTTTGGCCACGGCGAGCGACACGCCGAGACTCGCATTGGCGCCCAGCTTGCCCGTGGTCTTTGTGCCGTCGAGCTCGATCATGGCTTGGTCGATGCCGACCTGATCAAACGCGTCTTTGCCCAGCAGCTCGGGCGCGATGGTTTTGGCGATGTTGGTGACCGCCTTGGAGACGCCTTTGCCCATCCACCGCTTTTTGTCGCCGTCACGTAATTCGATCGCTTCCTTTTCGCCGGTCGACGCCCCGGACGGCACCGCGGCACGCCCTTTCGCCCCGCTTTCCAGCGTGACTTCCGCTTCGACGGTGGGGTTGCCTCTTGAATCGATGATCTGCCTGCCCTTGATCTCTCTGATCGCGCTCATATCACGTTGCCCCCGTTCATCCCAACTTTGTTTTCAGCAACTCGTTCACTTTGCCCGGATTGGCTTTTCCGGCGCTCGCTTTCATGACTTGTCCGACCAAAAACCCCAACACCTGTGGCTTCCCCTGTTTGAACTGCGCCACTTGGGCAGGATTGTTCGCAAGGACCTCGTCGATGATTTGACCGAGTGCCGCTTCATCAGAGACCTGCGTCAGACCCTTTTCCTCGACGAGCTGCTCGGGCGCCTTTCCGGAAGCGTACATTTCGGGAAACAAGTCCCTGGCCGCTTTCAAACTCACGGTGCCGTTCTCCACCAACTGCAACAGCCCGGCAAGCCGCTCGGGAGAAACGGGTGAGGCGTGCACGGCGGTTCCCGTATTGTTCAGTTCTCTCGTCAACTCTCCCATGACCCAATTGCTGACCGTCTTGGGCTGCGGAAACAGCTTGACGGACGCTTCAAAGTATTCGGCCACATCCTTCGCGGACGTTAGAACGCCGGCATCGTACTCCGGCAGGCCGTATGCGTCGCGGAATCGGCGGGCGCGGGCGGCTGGCAGTTCCGGCAGGCTCCTTTGAAGGACATCGACCCATTCCCGTTCGAGCCTCAACGGCACGAGATCGGGGTCCGGAAAATACCGGTAGTCATGCGCCTCTTCCTTGGTTCGCATAACAGCCGTCTCCCCGCGGTCGATGTTCCAAAGGCGAGTTTCCTGCTTGACCGTCCCTCCTTCACTCAGAACCTTGGCCTGGCGTCTGACTTCGAATTCGATGGCCTCCTTCACGAACTTGAATGAATTGATGTTTTTCAGTTCGACCTTGATCCCGTATTCCTGCTGCCCGGCCGGACGCAGAGAAAGGTTCGGTTCGCACCGAAAGCTTCCCTCCTCCATGTTGCCGTCGCAGACTTCCAAATACATGAGAACGTCGCGCAGTGCCTTCAGGTACGCGACAACTTCATCGGCCGATCGCATGTCGGGCTCTGTGACGATTTCAAGAAGCGGGGTGCCCGCACGGTTGAAATCGACGAGACTGCGGCCGGTGCCGGCGCCATGCAGATTCTTTCCGGCATCCTCTTCAAGATGGGCGCGCCGGATCCGTATGCGCGTATTCGTCCCGCCCACGGAGATCTCAATCCAGCCGTGTTCGCAAATCGGCGCTTCGTATTGGGAAATTTGATAGCCCTTCGGAAGATCGGGGTAAAAGTAATTCTTTCGGGCGAATCGATTGTGGCGCCCGATCGTGCAGTTCAGGGCCAGACCGGCGCGCACGGCCATTTCCACCGCCACCTTATTCATTACCGGCAAACTGCCGGGCAGACCAAGGCACACAGGGCAGGTTTGGCTGTTGGCGGAACGCCCAAACGCCGTGCTGCAGCCGCAGAACATCTTCGATTCCGTTCGCAGCTGGGCATGCACCTCGACGCCGATGACAACTTCGTAATTCATGGCCTGTCAGTGATCGCTTTGCGCCCGCTCCCGTTCCCGCTTCATCGCTTCCCGGCCCGCGTCGAAGGCCTCCCGCAACACCGATTTTCTCGCCTCCACATATTCCTTGCCTTCGGTAACGGCCTCCTCGAGCTTCTGGCCGGCTTCGTTGGCCGCCTCACGCAGCGTATCTTCAGCCTTACGGGCATAACGCCGCAGTTGGTCGCGCGTTTGCCGCCCCGACTGCGGTGCCAACAGCAGCGCCGCAATCACCCCCAACGCCGCTCCTCCCAGAAACGCCAATGCGGCGGTCGCCCCAAACCCCCGTTCATGCTCCATTGTGTGGTTCTCCTTCTTGGCGATAGCGTTCACGCATGACTCGCGTCACGGCCCTGACGCCCGCCACCAGACTGGCCACATTAGTCAACAACGAACCGCTCGACCCTCGCACGACCTCATGGACCTGCTGCACCGACTCACCCACTTCACCGACCGCATGAAGCAGGACCGACGCATGCTCCACACCGTCCCGCGCTTGGTCCATTAAGGCATTGAGATTGTGACTCACGGAGCGCAGATCTGCGACGAGCGGCGGCAGATCGGCGTTCATCCGGGCCAACAACTGCTCGGACTCAGCCACTGTGTTGCGTAGCCGGATCAGTATCGGTACGAGAAAGCCGACCAGGACCGCGAAAGCGACCGCCCCAAGACAAGCGGCAAGTTCCACTAGGCTCATACAAACCTCCGGGCTAGAGGCGATCGAACTTCACGAGGTCATCGCACAAACGGCTTCTTGATGTGCCACTGAGTCGATTGCTCATACGCATGGGCGGCCCGAAGCAGCGTCTCTTCTTCGAAAGCCCGTCCGATCAATTGGAGGCCGATCGGCAACCCCGCCTTACTGAGCCCGCAGGGCACGGAAATGGCCGGCAGGCCGGCCAGATTGATCGAAATCGTGTAGATATCGGAGAGGTACATCTGCAGCGGATCTTCACTCTTCTCACCGAGCTTGAACGCCGGCGTGGGAGTCACCGGTGTCACGATGAGATCCACATCGTTGAACGCTGCCTGAAAATCCTGACAGATCAGCGTTCTCACGGCCTGGGCCTTGCCGTAGTAGGCGTCGTAATAGCCGGAACTGAGCGCATAGGTCCCGAGCATGATCCGGCGCTTGACCTCCGGGCCAAACCCCTCCTGACGCGTCTTTGTGTAGAGATCCAGCAGATCCTTGGTTTCTTTGGCGCGCAGCCCGTATTTCACGCCGTCGTAACGTGCGAGGTTGGAACTGGCCTCTGCCGTCGCGATGACGTAGTACACGGCGACCGCGGCGTCCGTCCGGGGCAGATGGATTTCTTTGACGGTGCCGCCGAGGTTTTTCAATTCTCCAATCGCGGCGCGAACCGCTTGTTCAACTTCGGGATCCAAGCCCTCGGCGAAAAACTCTACGGGCACGCCGACCGTCAATTTCTTGAGATCTTTTTTCCGCAGCGCTTTCAAGTAGTCAGGCACCGGCAGGTCAGCCGAGGTGGAATCCATCGGATCGTGCCCGGCGATCGCGCCGAGCAGGAGCGCTGCATCGGACACATCTTTGGTGATGGGACCGACCTGATCCAATGACGATGCGAACGCGACCAACCCGTAGCGCGATACCCGTCCATAGGTCGGCTTGAGCCCCACGACACCGCACAAGGCGGCCGGCTGCCGAATCGAACCGCCGGTATCCGAACCAAGCGCCGCGACGCATTCGTCGGCGGCCACGGCAGCCGCCGAGCCGCCGCTCGACCCGCCGGGCACACAATGAAGGTTCCACGGATTCCGGCTTGGACCGAACGCCGAGTGCTCGGTCGACGATCCCATCGCGAACTCATCCAGATTCGTCTTGCCGAGAAGAATGTAGTCCTGGGCGCGCAGTTTGGCGACGACGGTCGCATCGTACGGCGGGATGAAATGCTGCAGCATGCGCGACGAGCAGGTGGTCGGCACGCCCTCCGTACAGAGATTGTCTTTGATCGCCAAGGGCATGCCGGTCAAGGGCCTCGTTTTACGCCATCCCCTCAGCCTGACGTCCAATTCGGTCGCCTGCTGCAGCGCCGCGTCCCTTGTCTGTGTCACATAGGCTTTGACTTTCGACTCCACCTGGCCGATGCGGAGACCATACGCGCGCACGATCTCGACCGCCGTGACCTCCCCGGCGGTGAATTTCTTCTGCAATTCGGACAGCGACAACTTGTGCAGCGACATGGGCGTTACTTGGACTCAATGATCCGATTTTTCTCGTTCACCCGCACGATTTTGGGGGCGTGCTTTTTGATTTCTTCGTCCCCGTAATACTCGTAGCAGAAAATGATGATCTGGTCGCCGACTGCGGCCTTGCGGGCCGTCGGCCCGTTCAGCACGATGTCCCCGCTCCCCCGGCGGCCTCCAATCGCATAGGTCATGAACCGTTCTCCGTTGTTCAGATTCGAGCAAATGATCGCTTCGTACGGCAGAATCGCCGCCGCTTCCATCAAATCCTCGTCAATCGTCAGACTACCCTCATACTCGAGATGGGCCCCTGTGACCGTGGCCCGATGAATTTTCGATCGCAGCATTTGTCGAAACATGTCGTCGACTCCACCCTCGCCTAATGCGGTAAAATCCTAACGTTCCTCGATGATTCTTGGCACCGCAAACCCGTCCACCTCACGCTCAGGCGCGTTCGCCAGTGCCTGCTCGACGGCCAATGACGGGCGGACCACGTCGTCCCGAAAGACGTTTGCCTGGCCGAGCACGGTCGCAGTCGGCTCGATCCCTTCCGTATCGTACCGATTAAGCGTCTCCACGTGCGTCAAAATCTGGCTGAGATGCTTCGCGAACGCGTCCTTTTCGGCCGGCGATACCTCAAGCCTGGCCAGTTTCGCCACTTTCTCAACGTCCTCGAGTGTAATCTTCATCGCCTCGTTGTCCCTTCGCAGAAGTTCAAAATGTTCTTAGTTCTCACCCTCCCACCCCGCGCGCTAAGAAGCGCGGCGTTCCCGCTATTCAACCGTCACGCTCTTCGCCAAATTCCGAGGCTGATCGACGTCCGCCCCTCGAAGTACCGCGATGTGATAGGCGAGCAACTGCAAGGGAATCGTAAACAAGATTGGCGACATCAGCGGATGGGTATCCGGAATCGTGAAGACGGCGTCCGCCGTTTTTCCTAATTCTCGCTCCCCTTCGGCCACCAGCGCAATCACAGGCGCCCGGCGTGCCTTAACTTCCATCAAGTTGCTGACGGTCTTTTCATAGAGGCGGTCCCGGGGCGCCAGCACGACGACCGGCATATCGCGGTCGATCAGCGCGATCGGGCCGTGCTTCATCTCACCCGCCGCATATCCTTCGGCATGGATGTAGGAGACTTCTTTCAGCTTTAACGAGCCTTCCAGTGCGATGGGATAGTTAATGCCGCGGCCGAGAAACAGGAAATTGCGCTTCTTGTAATAGCGTTTGGCGATGGCGACGATCTCTGCTTCACGGCCGAGCACCCCTTTCACGAGCGTCGGCAGTCTCACCAACCGGTCCAGCCAGGCCTTCCCGTCGGCCTCGTTCATGACGTTACGCACGCGGGCCAGATGGAGCGCCAACAGATACAGCGCAGTCAGCTGGGCGGTGAACGCCTTGGTTGACGCCACGCCGATCTCAGGACCGCAATGCGTGTAGAGCACTCCGTCGGATTCGCGGGCGAGCGTGCTCCCCACGACGTTCACGATCGACAAGACGCGCGCCCCCTTTTCTTTGGCTTCACGGGCGGCGGCGAGCGTATCGGCCGTTTCGCCGGACTGTGAAATCGTGATGAAGAGATCGTTTTTGCCGACCAACGGGTCGCGATAGCGGAACTCACTGCCGATATCGACCTGAACCGGAGTGCGGACCATTTCCTCCAAGAGATATTTGCCGACCAGCCCCGCATGCCAGGAGGTACCGCAGGCGACGATCCAGATCCGGTCCACGGCCTGCAACTCGGCGGAGGTGAGGCCGATGTCGGCAAGATCGGCTTCGCCGGTGTCGTAAGAGTACCTGCCGCGCATGGTGTCGAGGATCGTCTGAGGCTGCTCGTTGATCTCCTTCAACATGAAATGCGGATACCCGCTTTTTTCCGCCGCCGACGCGTCCCACGTGACTCGGGTCGTCTTCCGCAACACGTCCCGTCCATCCCCGTCCATGACCCGGACGTCGTCTTGGGTGACGATCGCCACGTCGCCTTCCTCCAGGTACACGACGTCGCGGGTATGTGCCAGCATGGCCATGACATCTGAGGCAACATAAGACGCCTGCTTCGTTCGCCCGACGACGAGCGGGCAGCCCGATCGCGCCGCGATCAGACGTTCCGGTTCTTTTTCACAAATCACGGCGAGAGCATAACTGCCGCGGACCTCCTTTGCGGCGGCGCGCACGGCCTCAGCGAGGTTCAGGCCGCGCTGCAGATGCTTATCGATGAGATGCGCCACGACCTCCGTGTCGGTTTCCGACTGAAAGGCGTACCCCTCTTTTTGCAGCTGGTCCTTGAGCGGTTGGTAATTTTCGATGATGCCATTGTGCACGAGCACGCAGCCGTTCGACCGGTGAGGATGCGCATTCTGCTCCGACGGCTTCCCGTGCGTCGCCCACCGGGTGTGGCCGATGCCGATCACGCCCCCGATTGCCTTCTCCGCGAGCGACTTCTGGAGATTGGCGAGCTTCCCGACGCTTCGGCGGACCTCGATCTTTTCGCCCTGCATGACCGCCACGCCCGCCGAGTCGTATCCCCGGTATTCAAGTTTGGCCAGGCCGGCTATCAATATGGGAACCGCTTCCTGGTTTCCGACGTATCCGACAATTCCACACATCGCCTCAACTCCTCGATGTTGTCGTTGTCAACGCGATCGTCTCTTGGACGGCTTGGCCTTCCGACGAGGCGATGCCGGCTTGCGTGCCTTTGCCTTCGTCCGCGTCCCTTTCGTGATCGGCGCAGCACCGTCCGCTATGAGCGCGCGCCGCTTTGCCGCCCAGCCAGGCCGGGTGACCTGCATGCCGCGAGAGATCACGAGGGAATCGACCGGGACATTTTGGGTCACCGTCGTTCCGGCCGCAATCACGGAACCGGCGCCGACGGTCACCGGCGCCACCAATTGCGTGTCGCTGCCGATGAACACCCCGTCTTCGATGATCGTCTCTGCCTTGCGCACACCGTCATAATTGCACGTAATGGTCCCGGCGCCGATGTTGACGCCTTTCCCGATTTTTGCGTCCCCCAGGTAACTGAGGTGGTTGGCTTTCGAGCCTTCGCCTATTTCCGTTTTCTTGGCTTCGACGAAATTACCGATCTTGGCCCCCTTGCGGACCACCACATGAGGACGAAGATGTGCGAAGGGGCCCAGCGTCGCATCATCCTCGACCTGCGACTCGCGGCACACGCAATGGTCGAGAATCTCCACCCGATTGCCAATGATGCAGTCTGTAATCCTGGTTCCGGATCGCACGACGACGTCCTCTCCGATGACCGTGGAACCTTCCAGAACCACGTTCGGATAGAGGATCGAGTCCTTGCCGATCCTGACAGCCGCATCGATCCAGGTTGAGGACGGGTCAATCATCCGCACGCCGGCATCGAGCCAACGCCGGCGAATGTGTTGCCGAACAACTTGCTCTGCCTCGGCAAGTTGCTCGCGCGTGTTCACGCCAAGTCCTTCGTCGGAATCGTGGAGCGTGACCGCCGCAACCCGGCGGCCTTGCCCCACCGCCGCCTGTACGATGTCCGTCAGATAAAACTCTCCCTGCGCATTGGTGGGCTCCAACTGTTCAAGGGCGGCAAACAAAAAATCACCTTGTACCACGTAGGTCGCGACGTTGATGTCTTGGATGGCTTTCACAGCGGCATCGGCGTCGCGATCTTCGACGATGCGGGAGACGCTATCGCCCGATGAAGACCTCACCACCCGCCCATAGCCGCTTGCATCGTCAAGAACCGCAGTCAGGATG
>JBKPKC010000138.1:0-3528 GCA_046765595.1 Nitrospirota bacterium | reverse complement strand
CGGTTCTAGTGCGGCCAGTGAATCTGAACCTGGTTCGGAAAATCTGATTGATGAGATGAGGGTGCAATTACATGCCGTATTGGAATGGTTTGCCAAGTTCAATCAACCATCGAATGCTGATGAAGTTCGTGCGACGCGTCGTAAGTTGATCCACGCAGGATATCGATCCAACAGAGCCTTTGTGTGCTTCGTCGGCTCAAAACTGTTGTTAGCCGTTGTCATGGCATGCGTGGTCGCCATGATTCCCGCAAAGTTGCTAGCGTTCCCTACTTTTTCAAAACTCACTTTGTACTGTGTCTTCGCCGCCGCCTGCGGGTACTATGCTCCAGTATTTTGGCTGCGACGAGCGATCAATCTCCGCAAGGACGCGCTTCAGCGGGCGATTCCAGATTCTCTTGATCTGATGGTGGTTTGCGTAGAAGCGGGGCTAGGACTGGATCAGGCAATTGGTCGCGTTGGCGAGGAAGTGAAACTGACGCATCCTGAACTCAGCGATGAGTTGAATGTGCTTTCCCTTGAATTACGAACCGGTGTCTCGAGACTGGACGCCCTCAGGAATCTTGCACAGCGTATGGATCTTGATGAAGTGAGAAATCTTGTCGCACTACTTGTCCAGACCGACCGGTTTGGTACCAGTATCGGACAAGCGCTTCGAGTGCATGCCGATTCGATGCGGACGACCCGACGGCTTAAAGCCGAAGAGTTAGCCGCTAAATTGCCTGTTAAGCTACTCCTGCCCCTGATCTTCTTCATTTTTCCGAGTATGTTTATCGTGATCATTGGGCCGGCCGCCATTAAGATGGTGCGGGTACTGTTCCCGGCGCTCCATTCTCAATGATGTAAACTTCCATGACCTGTGTGCCTCTCACTCGAACGGTTCACGGCACGCTATCGCGACGATTTTTACCCGACGGGGGTCTTGTCGATCGGCCTAATGGACGGTTTCGAACAGACTCGACTGCATGGGGAATCCTTGCCTTTGATGCCGGATGTGGAGAGCGTGCCGCTCTCGAGAAACATCGCGCGCGTCTGATTCGTGAGCAGGAGGAGGGTGGACGCCTGTGTGTTGATCATCAGCATCCCGATTCCTATTGGCCGACGGCCATTGCCATCCTCGCTTGGCAAAACTCGGCTCCAAGTCAGGCGGCTCAGAAACAGGCTGTTCACTTTCTCCTCGAGACAACTGGCATCCATCGTCCCCGGCAACAGTACGATGCCGCCGCGCATGATCCACTCCTCAGGGGATGGCCGTGGATTGGCGGTTCGCATTCTTGGATCGAACCTACCGCTCTCAGTCTCATCGCGTTAAGAGCCACCGGACTGGCAGAGCACGAACGTTTCCGCGAAGCGATCGATATGATCCTCGATCGCCAGCTGCCTCATGGAGGGTGGAACTATGGCAGCACGTACATTTTCGGCAGGGAGCACCTCCCCATGCCGGAAAGTACCGGCGCCGCGTTAACCGGATTGGCTGGATTAGTCGGTCGGCAGAAGATTGCTCAAAGCCTTGCGTACCTTCAAGGTGAGGCCGATCGCTTGCGTACACCGATCTCGCTCGGATGGACCTTGCTCGGTCTTGCGGCGTGGGAGCTATGGCCGCCGAATGGTCTGGCGCTGGTCGAACGATGTCTGGCCAATCAATCCCGCTATGGCGAGTACGATACGTCGGCCTTATCTCTCCTTCTGTTGGGTGCCCTCGCGGGGGACAAAGGCAACAACGTCGCATTGTTAACCAACACTTCGTAGAAAGTTTCGGTGTGCGGCAGTGAGGAGGAATGCAATTGAGTGTGACACGCCGTGATGTACTTCTGGCCGCGGCAGCTGGTCTTGTGATCGGAACAGGGCTCGTCCTCGTTCCAAAGCGGTATTTCCGCATGCCGCAACAGGCACAATCATTCATAGGCAAAGTTGCCGATTACCAGCAGGATCTTGTGGGAGTCATCGCGCGAGGGATTGGTGAACTGGGAATCCTGCCGGAAGAATTGAAGGGCAAGCGCATCTTGCTCAAGCCAAATCTTGTCGAGACAGCAATGGGAGCCCCTCACATTAATACCCATCCTCTCGTTTTGCGAGGGGCGATTGAGGCCTTTCTTCGGTTAGGAGCGGTTTCAGTCATGGTCGCTGAAGGTCCGGGCCATCGGCGTGACACGCTTGCTGTCTATGAAGAGTCCGGGTTGGCTGATGTCCTCACTGAAGATCGCATTCCGTTCCATGATTTGAATTACATCACAGGCTATGAGTTACCGAATGCGGGACGCCAGTCCTCCATGCGAACGCTGACCTTTCCCGGCCTCTTCAAGGAAGTTGATTGGATTGTGTCCGTCGCAAAAATGAAGACTCATCATTGGGCTGGGGCAACACTCTCAATGAAGAATCTGTTCGGAGTCATGCCCGGCATCTATTATGGTTGGCCGAAGAACGTCCTTCATGCCGCTGGAATACAGAATTCTATATTAGACATAAACGCAACGCTCAAGCCTCATTTTGCTATTGTGGACGGAATTGTTGGAATGGAAGGTGACGGGCCGATCATGGGTGATCCAAAGAAGGTCGGAGTCATAGTGATGGGCCGCAACTTGGCGGCGGTTGATGCAACGTGCTGCCGTATCATGGGGATTGATCCGTACAAGGTGTCGTATCTCGAACGGGCCGACAATTGGCTTGGCCCTATTGCCGAAATGGGAATCGAGCAGCGTGGCGAAGCCATTACTTCGGTGAGGACGAATTTCAACTTAATCGAAACGATTTCGGCTCATCAAGGGTTACGACTCGCATGAAA
This sequence comes from Nitrospirota bacterium, assembly GCA_046765595.1. Lineage (GTDB taxonomy): Bacteria > Nitrospirota > Nitrospiria > Nitrospirales > Nitrospiraceae > Nitrospira_C. The sequence goes on along the minus strand of JBKPKC010000138.1, from coordinate 749 downwards.
GGCGGAACATGAAAATATTGCTGTTGAGTCTCTGCTTGTTGTGTCCCGTAACCTTGTGTGCAGCGGAAACTGAGGCACCAGACACTCCTCCGGAGGAACCGAAGCTCTACGACCATTATGTGGCTCTCAAGCGCATGCAGGAACGCCTGGCGAGCCGTCCTCTTGAAGAGCAAGCCAAGCTGCAACCGCAGATACAGCGAGCCCAAGGGAGGGCGTGTGAACAGCTGCGGAAAGATCATCGAGAGCGAATCTCAAGGGAGGATTACCGAAGGCAGGGCGGCAACGAATTCCTCGTATTTTCGCTTGAGTTGGAACAATGGTGTCAGAGCAGTCGCTAGAAATCAGAAATTCGCTGTGAAGGCAGGAACCGAAAACACATGCATCAGTTAACTACCCAGCGTTCCAATTTATGCTCTCCGCACGGCGTGCTTTCTTACATGCCGGCGGTCGATGGTTTGCGGGGAATTGCCATTCTCTTGGTGCTCTGGTCTCACGCGCCTTTCCTGTTCCGCCAGCTGCCGCAGTTCTCCGATCAGCAGACGCCATGGATGCTCGGTCCGTTCTGGAGAATGAGTCTCGGTGGCTGGATCGGCGTGGATCTCTTTTTCGTCGTCAGCGGATTTTTGATCACGCTCATTCTTCTTCGCTTAAAAGATGCGGGAGGGTCATTATTGGCCTTCTGGGGAAGGAGAGGGTTACGAATTCTTCCACTCGCCTTGCTATATCTCCTGGCTTTAACTGTGGTACTG
>JBKPKC010000137.1:0-2625 GCA_046765595.1 Nitrospirota bacterium | reverse complement strand
CGGCGTGCTGCATCTCTGCGGGTACGACCACGAACGCGGCCGAGCCGAAGCCTTGCGCATGCAGCGGAAAGAACGGCATCTGCGCCGGCGTCTCGGTCCGATCGACCGGTTCGTACGCGCCCACTCACACAGCGCCGGCGTACGGTAGGAGAAGAGGTCTCACGCATGGGATGGATGCAGCGACTCAGCGATGGGCTCAACAAGACGCGCTCGGCCGTTCGAGGTTCCCTCGATCGCTTGCTGGGACGGGCGGTCGATCCTGCCGTCATCGAAGAGTTCGAAGCCGCGCTGATCGCAGCGGATCTTGGCGTTCCGGTCGCCGAGCGCGTCATCAGCCAACTCAAAGAGAGCTTGAAAGGGACCGATGCGTCCCAGGCCGCCCACGTGCAGAACACCTTACGCCAGACCCTGCTCCAGGTGCTCGAACCCGCGTCCGGCCCGACCTTCGAGGCGTTAATCGCCCAGGGGCCGAAACCCTTCGTCGTCCTCGTTGTAGGTGTGAACGGAGTCGGAAAAACCACGAGTATGGCCAAGCTTGCGCAACGGTTGGTCCAAGGCAAGAAGGTGCCGCTGCTCGTCGCGGCCGATACGTTCCGCGCCGCCGCCATCGACCAATTGCAGGTGTGGGCAGACCGGATCGGAGTGGAGATCGTCCGGCACCGTCATGGCGCCGATCCCGCGGCAGTGGCTTTTGACGGCATCGCCGCGGCGAAGGCGAGAGAGGCCGACGTGGTGTTGATCGATACGGCCGGGCGTCTCCATACGAAGTCGAACCTCATGGAGGAGCTTCGAAAAGTGACGAGGGTGATCGGGCAGGCCCTGCCCGGCGCTCCGCACGAAGTGTTGCTCGTTCTCGATGCGACGGTGGGGCAAAACGCTCTGGCTCAGGCTCGCCAGTTCCGGGACATCGTTGGAGTCACGGGACTCGCGCTGACGAAGTTGGACGGAACGGCCAAGGGAGGCATTGTCGTCGCGATCGCCGACGAATTGAAAATACCCGTGCGGCTGGTTGGGGTCGGCGAAGAGGTCGAGGACCTGCAGGACTTTCAGCCGGCGGCATTCGTCGACGCCCTCCTGGGCCTCGCGTCGGAATAGCCTGGCTCGCGCGTTCCCCTGTTTTGCTTCTCACCCCGCCGGTCCCATGGTAGGCTCGCCCCTGTGCCAAGCAAGATTTCGGCGTGTATGCGAGTACGCGATGGTTAAAATCCTTGTCATCGACGACGACCGTATGAATTGCGACCTTCTGCAGGCCGTGCTGACGCGCCACGGGTACGACGTTCGTTCAGCGACCAGCGGTCTTGAGGGCCTCAACCTGTTCCGCCAGCACAATCCACGGGTGACGATTCTCGACCTCCGGATGCCGGAGATGGACGGATTGACGGTGCTTAAAGAAATCCGGGCCATCGATCCGCATGCGCCGGTGATCATCCTCGGCGGAGGGGCCACAGAAGTCCAGGAGAATCAAGCCCGCGCACTCCGAGTCACCGATTTCGTCCGCAAAGGATTATCACTTGATGTGCTGGTCGAAGGGGTGAATCGCGTGGTGCAGCAGCCGGCTCGGAAACAGGAGCGAAGCGTGATGCCGGCCGGCCCTCCCGCCGACACGGGAGAGACGATCCTCATCGTCGACGACGACCAACTTGTCCGCGATCTGCTCGTACAGTTCCTGAGCCTCCGAGGCTACCGCGCTTTGGGTGTGAAAGACGGCCCGCAGGCGCTCTCCATGGTCGAGCAGACTCCGCCGGACCTCATCCTCCTGGATCTCATGCTGCCGGGCATGAACGGCGTCGACGTACTCCGCCGATTGCGGGACAAACATTTCAGCGGAGGCGTCATTATTGTGACCGGCACCTACGACGAAGAACTGCTCGAAGATGCCTGGTCGCTGCATCCCCAAGAGGTCATCAGCAAGCCCATCGACCTCGAGAAATTGCTCGCCATCATCCAGCTTGTGCTCGTGTGCCGCGAGTGCTAAAACCCTTTTAATGGATGATCGGTGGAGGGGGCCGGCGCTCGCCTGCCTGTCGTGCTTCATCAGCCTCGCGAGTCACCCGTATGCAACGCCGGCCGGGGCTTCCGATGTCACACCGGCGATTATCCGTCACGACTTATTCGTTCACATCGACCCCGAGCGGCATGCGCTTGTGGCGACAGACCGTCTCACCATCAACGTGGCGGACGCGCGTGCTGCGCAGTTCTCGCTGGCGCCGACCCTTCGGCTTGACCGCTTGGTGCGTTCCTCTCAGGAGGCGTCGTCCGAGAGATCGGGCCTCGACCTCCCGTTTGCCTCAGACGCTCAGGGAATCTCCGGCTCAGGTCAGCGCATCACCGTTTCACCGGCAGCGCTCAAGCCGGGCCCGGAGACCATGCCGGCGTACTACCACGGGACGATCGATGATCCGCCGAAAGAGCCCCGTCATTTGCGGTTCGTGACCCCGAGTGAAACTTCCGGCCATATCGGCCCGGAAGGCATCTATCTCAGTAGTGAGACCCAGTGGTATTTGGATGTTCCCGATTCCATCAGTGAATACCGTGTCCGCGTCGCGCTGCCTGACGGTTGGATGGCCGTCACGCAAGGGAAAGTCCGAAGCTCCCGCCGCTGTCCCGCTGAGCTGTGTGCCAATC
>JBKPKC010000136.1:0-1778 GCA_046765595.1 Nitrospirota bacterium | reverse complement strand
AGCACCGAATCACCTCTCAGACGAAGTAAACCATCCCCGCGCATATTTGAGACGGGGTGTCGAGCAAGCTATACCAAAACACTTTGAGAATACGAACTATGTCTATCCGGCGACGCCATGAAGAGAGGCTTCGCCTGGGGAACCGCCGGCATGCGCAAAGAACCACCACAAAAGATATTAGAGATGTTTATCCGCCCGCTTCAGCCACGGTAAGTCGCTAAAGAGCGGGCGGCACGCGCAAGCGAGGTTTGGTGGAGGCGAGGGGAGTTGAACCCCTGTCCGAAGATCGTCAACACACCGCATCTACATGTGTAGCCGACAATTTAAATTCGCGACCATCCACGCCCGTCGGCAGGCTTAGAACAGCCGCTAGCCCAGAACATTCTCGTCCGCAGCCGCTGAGCACCAGCCTTGGACCAGCCCGCTGCATCGCGCCCTTCCACCCCCGCGGGCCTCAGGTGGAAGAACGTCACAGCTTATTAAGCTGCGAGTGCCAGTTCTTGATTGGCAGTTGCATTTTCCCGGAGTTAACGAGTCCCCGAGAGCTCGACATGCCACGGTGGTATCGGTATCCCCGTCGAAACCGGTCGCCCCCTTTCATTTCAGGATGTTGAAAATGCCTTGTGACTTCGTTCTCACTTCACTCAAACCCTCGACATACGACAAATAGTACGCCTCGGGCTTTCGTCCACTGCGGCCTTGTCACAAGCCATTTTGAGCATTCTGTCCAATCGCCGCAACCCCTGCGGCCTAGCAGGACGGTTTTTTGAACATTCTCCGACCCAAATACCGGCGGCCTTGCCGGAAACCTTTTTGAACATACTCAAAGATATCCGACTGCAGCCTTTGCTGAACGGCCATTTTGAACAACCTGCCGGGATACGCAGGCCGTCTCAGGCCAATTCAGCTCCTCTTTAGATGGTCATGATACCGCAGGGATCAAGGGGATGCTAGGCACTCTTGAATCGAGTCACTTTCGCAAACACAATCGCGGCAAATGGCAATGCGAGACCCAGCAACAACTGGGCGATCAGCAAATGACCGAGCTGACCGTAATCGGCTGGGATTTGGATCGCACCGGTTCCCGGATCCCTCACCTCTCGCGTGACAACATAGAAATCATTGAGATATTTCGTTCCGAGCTGGCTTAGGGAAAGCGCGAGGTTCGTAAATGACGCCATCACCGCAAAAAAGGTCGCTTTCAAGTGCGACGGTGCCGAGTTGGCAATCCACACGAGCATGGGGATCATCGAAATCTGGCCGAGCGGCGATTCTAGGGCCGTATCGATCAAGGCGATAAACCGGGCATCGACAACCCCGCCTGTCAGGCGCGCCGTCCATTCGTGAAACCCGTAATACATGCTCACAATGGGCAGCGAGAGGATCGTCTCGACGACCGTGAGAAATCCCACGACATAGGCAATGGACCGCTCGGCCATGAAGCGCCGGAACACAAACATGCCAGCGAGCGTCAACGTGCTGCCGATCAACGAGAGCACGGACAGGAATTGCTGATCGAACTTCAATTCGTCGATCATCCACCAGCTTGTGCCGGGCCCGGTGCCGGGAATGGCACGGAAGATGAAGATCACCACCGCCGTGCCGACCAGCGTAAAGCGTGTATCCGGTTCCAACTCTTGTACCAACTTCGCCATCAAAAACAGCACAATGGTCATCGAGCCCACGAAGACAATTTCTTCGCTGTAGGGAAATCCGCCGAGTCCTACGATCAGGGTAAACAGCACAAAGGCGAAGCTTCCGCCCAAAATCCACCAGTT